>JAOZNO010000516.1 GCA_029933755.1 Bacteroidales bacterium
GGCTATGGTTTAAATATTCTGGGATGCCAATAATTATTCGTTTTGTTCTAATTGATAGGTAATTAGTCATTAAGTCATTGGTAATTAAAAATGTAGGTCTATTATTGTAATTACTAATTACCAGTGTACTAATTACTTGCTAAAAATAAGCAATATAGATATTAAAAACATCCCAGAACATCTATACTAGAGCCATAGTTATTGATAAGAATTACACCCAGATATGAATTATGCAAATACAGTGTTCCAGAGAGAAAAAAAGAATTCAAGTCAAGTTTTCATCTACTTATTTTTAATTGTTTTTAATTGGCAGATGGGATATCCAAAATAATCATACTCGCATGTGATAAGCTTTTTTATCATGAATGTTTCATCAGAAGAAATAAGTTTAGATACATCATTTATTAAAAAAAAATGGCAAAATAAAACAAACGGATGTTATTGCCGTACGGTTTGTACCTATGAAAGATGAAAAAGGGAAAACTTATTGAATGTAGAACAGCTCTCTGAGCTGTTTTTATTCATAACAGCTAGAACTGCTATACATTCAGATACTACAACTTTAGGGCTTATTATTTTTCTTGTTTTTGTTTTTCTGACCTCATAACTCCAACACTAAAACTTGCCTTAATAGCCACATAATAATTGCCAAACTCGTTTTCCGGTTTTATGTTTAAATTGCCAAAAAATTTGTTGTACTCCAATGATAAATTTAAATAATCAAAAAATGAAAATCCCACAAGTGGATGTACACCAAAAAGAATAGCAGGTTCATAATAAGTTAGATGATAAATTCCTGTCCCATAACCTATATAAGGTCGAATTTGCCAGTTGGTAAAATGATAACTTATTGTAGGCGAAAATGATAAAATATGTGCACAATCAATTACATCAGTCACATAATCTTCTGTAACACAGGCATATTCCATATTTAGTCCAAAAGATAGTCTTTTAGTATAATTCCAAGTAGGCATCAAGTGTAAGCCAAATCCTGCATTTTTTTCATTAAACGTACCAATTTCCGGATTGAAAAACCGTTCGGGCATATTTACCTGAAAACCAAAATTTAGGCGAATATCCTTTTTTTGTGCTGATAGTGTAATAGTGGAGAAAAATACAAGAGATATTACAATGCTCTTAAGTTTCATGTGTTTATTTTTTAATTGCTTTCAGTTGCCACAGTATCTGTTCCGCTACTGCAGAAGTACCGTCCCGAGAAAATCAGGACTTATTTCATATGTTTTTAATTAAATTACTAATATTTTGAATGTTCTACACCAACAAAATATAAATCAAAGCCACCTTTTCCTTCAGGTCTATTGGATGAAAATACCATCATGTGTTTGTTATAATCAACACCTTCATCAAATAAAATGGGCCGATATTCATCAAATTCGGTATTAATATCTGCACCAAAATTTACAGGTGTAGTCCATTCGCCATTTTCAAATAAGGAATAGTACAAATCAAATCCCCCGAATCCACCTGGTCGGTTTGAAACAAAAACGAGCATATTATCAAAAATATATGGACATTTATCATCGTAGTTGCTTGATATTAGGCTGTTTTTAATTATTTCGTGATGGCTCGTGTCTGATAGCTTGTCAATAAGTTTTTTATCTGAATTATTAATATCTGCATGAAAAATATTAAACGTACTATTCTCCCTGTCTGAGCAAAAATATAGTTTGGAAAAATCTGGATTAAATACAGGATATAAATCATTAAATTCAGAATTAAGGAATGTAACAGCTTCATTTTCAGAAAAACCAGAACTGTCTGTATTAAAAGTATAATTTATATCAAAGTTTCCATCAACATCTGTGGCAGATAAAAACAGAAACTTAAAATCAGTAAATTGGTTAATTTCATTTAAAAGCAAATAAGGACCAAGGTCATCGCCACCTGTATTCATTTTACCAACACCATACGACAATACTGTAAATTTTTCACCATATTCACCCCAACCACCATAGCTATTTGTAACATCAAGTATCCCTGTAGTTTTAGAAAAACTGACACTCATTGGCCGATATATTATATCAAAGTTGTTACCGGCACTGTTCCTGTTTGTTGAAAAACAAAAGGGAATTAGCCTTCCAAGTGTTGGTGACGTAGAATTATAATCATCGTAAACGCTGTTAAACTCTTTAAGGTTAACAGGGATACTCGGTAAACTACCCTGATTATATTCGTATCCGTTACCCTTAGGATAACATGAGAATAAAGAAAACAAAGAAATAATTGTGACTATTTTAAATATATTCATGGTTTTATTAATTTTAGTTTACTAATTTTCTCCTTTATTTTACTAGTGTCATGTCAAACGTATTTTGACAGTAAATCAGTTTAACTTTTTAGCGGTTTAGAACCGCTTAAAAGTTTTTCTTGCGACATTTAATACTTGACTTAACCTAGCATGGCTATTTAATATCTAGTAATTTTTGAAAAAAAGTTATTCTATGAATTTATATACAAATTCTAATCAGGCAAATAGAACATAACACTATCTTTTGCTATTGAATAACCGGCAAATATTCCAAAACCATTTTCAATATTATTATAAACCTGAACAGGTTCCATAAAAAAATCATCGGTAGCCTCACGGTGCTTTGATAAGGATTTGTAATACAAGTAGAAATCTTTACTTACCGTACAAAATTCAAGATGAAAAGTCATGCTATTGTTCATTCCGGCTTCAAACTCATCATAATAATATCCCGTATAACCTGAAAATAAGAGTATATATTCTCTGCCGTTAATAAATTCGCCGCTCATTAATAAACCCTCTGTTAAGCCCCACTCTTCCTGAAAAATATTTGGGTCGTCACTATAAAGATATTCAGGTTCCATAAATTCTCCTGTAATTTCAGTATCAGTATATTCATCATAATAAGTAAATTTTTGATTTCTATACACCTTTATAAAATAATAGTTTTCTTCATTTAAATGATCCTGAAATTTCAATTTAAAACCATTAACTTTATATCCATATTCATCCAGTGTAGGGTATACCAAAAAACTACTAATTTCAGTTCTTTCAGGAATTAAACTCTCGCTGGTTGCAAGAGGGAAATTCTCAGATGTAAGCTCTATTCGGTAAGTATGATTCTCTTTAAGAATATAATTAGATTTATATGACCCCGGATTTATTTCATTTAATTTTTCAATAAGTTGATCATTTTCAAAAAAAGAAATATCAACATTCTCAACTGATTCAAATTCAAATTCTCCATCAAGAATGTATTTGCTCTTTGTTAATGAAATAAAAAGATTGCTATCTGTTGCGAAAAAACTATTTACTGTTAATTTTCGACCATTATCAGGTATATCAATACTAACCGTTTTTTCGCAGGAATTACCAATTATTGCTAAAAGAAGTATTAGGATTATATGTTTCATTTTTTTAGATTGTTTAGTTGTTATTATGAACTTCAGTACTATTCTTGAGAGATTGATTCTCCGCTAGCCAGTGGATCGCAATTAGAACTTAAATGAATAACTTACAAATGGAATAACTGGAAACAATGATGCCTGTTTTAAAACCTTTTGGCTATTATTTCCATTAAAATCATATTCGTAACTATAAAACAGGAAGAATGGATTTTGCCGGTTATACATATTATATGCTCCAACACTCCAGGTACGTTCTCCCCATTTTTTTTCTTTATGGAAATTTACATTAAAATCGAGTCGATGATAATTAGGCATTCTAAAACTGTTCCGCTCCGGGAAATATTCTATATCCGTATTGAAATCATTAAAAATTGAACTATACCTTTCGGTGGCTAATGTAACCGCATAACCCGTTCCATATACCCATGAAAGGCCCATGTCAACTCTATCCGAAATTTTATGAGAAACCACAACGCTTATATCATGTCTTT
>JAOZNO010000517.1 GCA_029933755.1 Bacteroidales bacterium
CAAAACCATTCATTAAGCAGCCTTTTTTATACTCATTAATTTCAAAATGTTCTGACATTCCGTTATTAAATGTTTTTATTATTTGTTTTTCTAAATCAACTGCAATTTGTAAATCCGGGTTGTTTTCAATTTTTTCAAAAAGAGATTTAAGAAAAGCCTCAGATACCTGAACAGGTAAAATACCATTGTTTAGTGCATTACCTTTGAAAATATCAGCAAAGAAACTTGATACAACTACTTTAAAACCTGCATCGGCTACAGCCCAGGCAGCATGTTCACGACTTGAACCGCTTCCGAAATTTTTTCCGGCAACCAATATTTGTCCTTTGTATTTAGGATTATTTAAAGGAAAATCGGGCTTTGGGTTTCCTGCTTTATCATAACGCCAATCTCTGAAGAGATTATCGCCAAAACCTTCGCGGTTTGTTGCTTTTAAAAATCTTGCCGGGATAATCTGATCTGTATCAATGTTCTCAATATTTACTGGTACGCAGCTTGATTTTATTTCGAGTAATTTTTCCATTATTTTTTTTATTGTCGGTGATGTAATTGGTATTGGTAAAGACAATTCGTGAACTGTCTTTACATGAATTATCTTTACGTTAATTTTATTTACGACATTAATTCAACAGGGTCTGTGATTTTTCCTGTAACCATAACAGCTGCTGCTAAAGCCGGACTAGCTAATAGCGTACGTGCTCCCGGACCTTGTCTGCCTTCAAAATTTCTGTTTGAAGTTGATACACAGTATTTACCTGCCGGAACCTTGTCATCATTCATAGCAAGACATGCAGAGCATCCCGGTTGGCGCATTTTAATACCCGCATCTTCAAAAATCTTTGTCAAACCTTCTTTTTCTGCTTGTTCTTCAACTAACTTGGAACCGGGAACAATCCATGCTGTAATATTATCTGCTTTTTTTCTATCTTTTATAATTGATGCAGCAGTACGTAAATCTTCAATTCGTCCGTTTGTACAGCTTCCTATAAAAACATAATCAACCTTTTTGTTCATTATCGGTTCATTTTGCTGCAAGTTCATATAATTTAGTGATTTTTTCAGTCCGTTTTTTTCACTTTCTGTTTCAAAATCATCCGTTGAAGGAATTAAATCACTAATCTTAATACCCATTCCTGGGTTTGTACCGTAGGTAATCATTGTGTCAATATCCTGTGCATCAAAAGAATATTCCTTATCAAAAACGGCATCGTTATCAGTATAAAGTGTTTTCCAATATTCTAAAGATTTTTCATAAGCTTCAGCTTTTGGCGCAAATTTTCTACCTTTTACGTATTCAAAAGTAGTTTCATCAGGTGCAATTAAACCACCACGTGCGCCCATTTCAATACTCATATTACAAATAGTCATACGCTCTTCCATTGAAAGTGAGCGGATTGTATCACCGGCATATTCAATAAAATAACCCGTTCCACCTGCGGTTGTTAGTTTTGCGATAATATAAAGAATCACATCTTTTGCACCTACACCTTTTTTAAGTTTTCCATTTACGTTTATACGCATTCTTTTAGGCTTATTCTGTAATAAACACTGCGTAGCCATAACCATTTCAACCTCAGAAGTGCCTATTCCAAAAGCAATTGAACCAAACGCCCCATGCGTTGCTGTATGACTGTCGCCACAAACATAGGTATTACCGGGTAGTGTTATTCCTAATTCAGGCCCAATAATATGAACAACACCATTACTGGGATGTCCTAAACCATATAATTCAATACCAAATTCCTCACAGTTTTCAGTTAATTTATCCAACTGTTTTCTCGAAAGTTCATCCTTAACAGGTAAATGCTGGTTAATGGTTGGGGTATTATGATCCGCAGTAGCAATGGTTTGCTCTGGTTTATAAACCTTAATTCCACGTTTTCTTAAACCATCAAAAGCCTGGGGGCTGGTTACTTCATGTATGAATTGTTTGTCGATATAAAGTACCTCTGGCCCTTTAGGTATATTCTTAACCACGTGAGCATCCCATATTTTATCAAAAAGTGTTTTCATCTTATATATTGTTTACTTCGACTATACTTCGACATCGCTCAGTAGCCACGCTCAGTAACCGATATTGTTATTATATTAAAGTTTTATTCAGACCTTCATTGTCTTAAAGACTTTATAGGTCAGGTTATTTAAAATCCCTTCGGAGAGTGCATTTTAAAACCCGACAGGATTAATTATCTGTCGGGTTGTTCTTCGTTGCGTTAAAAGAACCTGGTTATTTTTATGTTGTTATATTTTTTTCTTGATACAAGGCATGCCTTGTATCTACATCACATTTCCAAATCATCAATTTCCTGCTTCTGCTGTTTATCCTTCTTTTTTAACAGGAACGGCAAAACCATTTGTTTGTTCAATAGCGTCAATAAATGCTTCTACCGAAGCGGTAATAATATCTGTATTGGCTGAAAACCCATAATAACTTACGCCTTTGCTTTTTATTTGAACATGTACTTTTCCTAAATCATCACTACCTCTTGTAATTGCCTGTATTAGAAATTCTTCAAGTACTACTTTTTTCTTTAGTATTTTTTTTACTGCTGTAAATGATGCATCAATTGGTCCATTACCTGTACATGAAGCTGATAAAAGTTCACCATTAACTTCAAGTCTAATTATTGCAGTTGGTAAAGGTGTTTTTCCTGATATAACCTGTAAATGGTCTAGTTTTATTTTATGTGCTTTAGCTTTTTGCATTTGCAACATAATCAATAGGTCTTCATCTTTTATATCTTTTTTCTTATCGGCCAGATTTACAAATTTATCATATGTTTTGTCTAGCTCTTCTTTGGACTGCTTTATACCTAAAATTTCCAGTCTGTGCTTAAGTGCAGCTCTACCACTACGTGCAGTTAAGACTATTGATGATTGGTTAATACCGACCTCGGTTGGGTCAATAATTTCATAATTTTCACGATTCTTTAATACTCCATCTTGATGAATACCTGAAGAGTGCGCAAAAGCGTTACGACCAACAATTGCTTTATTCGGTTGAACCGGCATTCGCATTAATGTTGAAACTAAACGACTTGTTTTATATATTTTTTTTGATTTAATTCCTGTAGAAAGCGCAATATCTTTTCTACTTTGCAAAATCATTGCAATTTCTTCAAGCGAAGTATTACCGGCTCTTTCTCCAATACCATTAATCGTAACTTCTACCTGACGTGCTCCATTCATTAAACCTGCAAGTGAGTTTGCTGTAGCCATTCCCAAGTCATTATGACAATGTGTTGATAAAATTGCTTTATGAACACCACGTACATTTTCTTTCAGGAATTTAATTTTGTTACCATATTCTTCAGGTGTATTATAACCAGTTGTATCGGGTATGTTAATTACTGTTGCACCGGCAGCAATAACTGCTTCTACAACACGTGCAAGATACTCATTTTCAGTACGTCCTGCATCTTCGGCATAAAATTCTACATCTTCAACAAAACGCTTTGCATATTTAACGGCTGCAATTGCTCTTTCAATAATTTCCTCGGGGTTTGATTTGAGTTTGCTATGAATATGATAATAGGAGGTTCCTATGCCTGTATGTATTCTTCCTACTTTTGCATACTTAAGAGATTCGGCAGCAACTTCAATATCTTTTTCAACCGCTCTTGTAAGTGCACAAATTGTTGGTTCTTTTATTGCTTTTGATACTTCAACAACCGAATTAAAATCACCCGGACTTGAGATTGGAAAACCTGCTTCAATGATATCAACACCGAGCGCTTCAAGTGCTTTTGCAACTTCAATTTTTTCAATTGTATTTAGTTGACAACAAGGAACTTGTTCGCCATCGCGTAAGGTTGAGTCAAAAACATAAACTTTGTCGTCCATTATAAAGGAATATTAA
>JAOZNO010000518.1 GCA_029933755.1 Bacteroidales bacterium
ATATACTAATTACTTGCAAGATATATGTATTGCAGATATTAAAAACATCCCAGACAATCTAAACCAGAGCCATAATAAACTAAAGGTAAACTCTAAAAATCAAACATTAACCGATACCTGTATTTTTAGAGGATACCCTATTAGAGTCTGTCCATAATGTCTTACTTTTTTTTAAGATTTGTAAAAGTTGGCAGTAATTAGTCCTCAGTATGCAGCAGCTCTGCAAAGTTTGCTTACTGGGGACTGAAGACTGTTATTGTTCCAAAACAGTAAAATATTTAGTAATTAAGAAATATTAACTTTATAGACGAATACCTAATTATTTGTCTTTATATTTAGATTTGTCTAAACCTGTCAAATTTTCAGCTGAAAATATTTCTTTAATTTGTTTTTCTGTTAATAATTTTTTCTCACGAACAAGTTCTAGTATGCCTTTGCCAGTTTTCTGGGCTTCTTTTGCCAACTCATCGCCAACATGGTGGCCTAGTACAGGATTTAATGCTGTAACAATACCAATAGTTGTTTCCAGGTTACGTTTGTGTACCTCTTCATTAATAGTAATACCATCAACACATTGTTCACGGAAAGCTTTCATCGTATTAGTCATTAATTTTTGGGATTCAAAAATGGTCAAACCTACAACCGGTTCATAGGCATTTAACTGCAAATCACCATCAGAGGCAGCAATGTTCACAGTAACATCATTACCCATAACACGATAACAAACCAATGCCATTAATTCAGGTATTACCGGATTTACTTTTCCCGGCATTATAGAAGAACCAGGTTGTCTTGCCGGAAGATTAATTTCAAAAATACCGTTTCTTGGACCTGATGAAAGATTGATTAAATCATTAGAAATTTTAGAAAGTGTAGTGGCAAGGGTTTTTAGTGCAGATGAATAAACTACAAAAGAGTGTAGGCTCGATGTAGCAGCAATCATATCATCCGCATTTTTTAAATCATAACCGCTAATTTCTTTTAAATGTTTAATTACATACACATCATAACCCTTTGGAGTATTTAATCCTGTGCCAATGGCTGTTCCACCCATATTTAAGGTCATTAATGATTTATTAGCATATTCCATATTGGCAATATCCCACTCCAACATTGACGCAAATGAGTGAAATTCCTGACCTACAGTCATTGGTACTGCATCCTGAAACTCAGTACGTCCCATTTTTATCACATCAATATATTTGTTTCCAAGTACCCTAAATGATTTACTAAGTAGTTTTAGCTGTTCAACCATGCGATCATTATGCAAAAGCATTGTGATTTTTAAAGATGTAGGATAAGTATCATTTGTGGATTGTGACATATTCAGCTCATCATTTGGCGAAATCTTATCATATTCACCCTTTTTGTAACCAGCTTTTTCAAGTGCAATATTAGCGAGCACTTCGTTTGCGTTCATATTAGTTGATGTACCAGCTCCACCCTGATATAAATCAATTCTGAACTGATCCACATACTTGCCGTTTATTAATTCCTGGCAAGCTGGCTCAATAAGCTTTAGCATTTTTTTGGTCATTTTTCCAGCATCGGTATTGGCACGTGCAGTAGCCAGTTTAATCATTCCCCATGCTTTCATAAAATCAGGATAATCATTGATATACTGACCCGAAATTTGAAAGTTCGCCATTCCCCTGGCTGCCTGGGCACCATAATAGGCATCAATAGGAACCTTTATTTCACCTAATAAGTCAACTTCAGTTCTTTGTTTCTCCTGGGCAAATAGATTACCTGATACTAAAAGTAGCATCAGAAAAGCATTAATTAGTTTATTTGTTTTCATAATGATTGATTTTAATTTGAATTAACAGATTATTACTTATTTAGTCTTTATATTTTAAAAATAAGCACAAACATATAAGTTATCATACAACTAAACAAAATTGCAGGGTAGACAAAAGGTGGACGAAAAGTTGTTGGTAATTTTGAAATGCGAATAATTAAAAAATTTAGGAATTTACCTCTGCAAATTCCTGAATTTTAAGATGATTATATAACAATTATAAGTCCTTATTTATTTATAAAAAAGAAGTTATTAGCAATGCTATAAGAACTGCAGAAATAGTTGTTACCAGGCCGGGTAACATAAAACTATGATTTAACAGGTACTTGCCAATTTTTGTAGTTCCTGTTTGATCAAAGTTAACTGCTGCAATAACAGTTCCATATGTAGGCAAAAAGAAAATACCATTTACAGCTGGATAAAAAGCAATCAGTAAAGGAGCAGGAATCCCCAGGGCAACACCAATGGGCATTAAGGTTACGATAGTTGCTGCCTGGCTAAACAGTAAAATGGAAAGTACAAATAAGCCAATCGCAAAGATCCATGTATGACCACCAATAAGCACTGCAATACCTTCAACAATGACTGTACGGTTTCCTTCAAAGAAGGAAGATCCCATCCAGGATATTCCCAAAATAGAAATGAGTGCAATAATTCCACTTTTCATGATGCTACCATTTATTGTTTTTCCAGCATCAGCTTTAAAAAATATCATTATGGCACCAGCAGTGGCAAGCATGAGAACAATAATAGTATTTCCCATATCAATTTTGCCTGATTGACTAATCCCATCCACCATCATTTCGTATGTTGGTCTAAGCTGAGGAAACATTCCAATAAACACAACAAGTGCAATAACACCAAAAAAGGTAAACGTTGACCCTTTTGCATTTCTTAACTCAACACCTTTTAGTTCTTTTAGCTTTTCAGGTGGTTTAACAAGTCCTTTTGCCTGACGATCCAAATATACAGGGTCCTCATTTAATTCTTTACCTCTACGAAAAACAGATAAAGCTCCTATTAAAACAGCAATTAAAGTTGAAGGAATTATAACGATAAGGATTTGAGGTAAAGTAACATCAAGTCCTAGAAGTGAAGCTAATAATGCAACCGTAGCAGCTGAAATAGGTGAAGCAATCAGGCCGTGGCTTGACGCAATTACACTAATTGACATTGGCCTTTCCGGTCTAATTCCTGCTTTTGTTGATATTTCTGAAATCACTGGAAGTAATGCATAGATTACGTGCTGTGTTCCGGAGGCAAAAATTAACAGGTAAGTTAGAAGAGGAGCTACAAAGGTAATGCTTTGTGGCCTTTTTCGCATTAATTTTTCAGCAATACCTACCAAGTAGTCTAATCCACCGGCTGCCTGCATGGTAGATAAAGCGGTAATTACTGCCAATATCATTCCTAGTACCAGAACAGGAGGCCCTCCAACAGGCATTCTGAAAATAAAAATAAAAATGACCAGTCCAATACCAGCAATTGTTCCCATACCAATACCCCCAATTCGAGCACCAATTACAATACAGGCTAAAAATATAATAAGTTCAATCCAAAGCATAATTTGTTTTTTAATAATTAGAAGGCAAATGTATAGCTTTCTAAAATTATGAAAAAAAAAGTAGGGTAGACAAAAGGTGGACGGACAGTTAGTTGATGGAACGTATCAATACAAAACTTCAATATCGAATCTATAAGTTAATCATGTGTGAATAATTGAAATAATCAAAATTGACGATACTCCGAAAAGCCGCGGGTAATCCTATTCACACAAAAAAATACTTACTCTTACTCTTTTCTTCTAACATAAGTGAGCCTCTCACCCGGATTCCATATTTTCCCTTTGTCATTAGAATTTTTTATGTCAAGAGTAAAGCTGTCGTCTTTCATTTCACTAAATGTGAGCTGAGAAACTGGCGTATTTTTGGTTGAATCACCATAACTAATATTGACGATACTCCGAAAAGCCGCTTAGCGGGTAATCCTATTAAAAGTGAAAATGTATTAGTCTGTATATCTGCTTATTAAGAACCCGCTTAGCGGCTGAAT
>JAOZNO010000519.1 GCA_029933755.1 Bacteroidales bacterium
CTAATATAATCTAAATACTGTTCTTGTTTCAAAATAGCAAAACAAATAAAAAAATATAAAACACTTACTTTACAGCCACACTCTAGTATTAAGTCAAGTTTCAAATTTCAGGTAAGCTAAACCTGAGTGAGCCCGTCAGACCGCTCGCAGCGGTCTGACGGATAAAAAGCGCCCGAAATATCGTACATGACTTGACACTAACTACGGGTGGACAAATATTGATGCTAAATTAAATGGAAATAAAACAATATGAATATAGAATGGCTACTCGAGTATAATCCAATCTTATTGGCACTTTTTGCATCACTTTTCACATGGGCAGTTACTGCATTAGGAGCTGCAATGGTCTTTTTTTTTAAAACCATTAATCAAAAAGTATTAAATTCAATGCTTGGTTTTGCAGCAGGAGTAATGATTGCTGCCAGTTTCTGGTCTTTATTAAAGCCCGCAATAGAAATAACAGAAGAACAAGGTGGTATACCCTGGGTTCCTGCCGTTGTCGGTTTTTTATCAGGAGGTGCTTTTCTGTTGGTAATTGATAAAATACTACCCCACTTACATTTAGGACTCTCAATTGATAAAGCAGAAGGAATAAAAACATCATGGCAACGTAGTATTTTGCTTGTTCTCGCAATAACCTTACATAATATTCCGGAAGGACTGGCAATAGGAGTTGCATTTGGCGCATTGGCAAGTAATCCCGACATGGGAGTTCTTGCAGGAGCTGTTGCACTCGCTTTAGGTATAGGATTACAAAACTTCCCGGAAGGGGCAGCAGTCTCAATTCCTTTGAGACGAGAAGGACTCTCCAGATTAAAATCATTTAACTATGGACAATTATCTGGTATTGTTGAACCTGTCGCAGCTGTTTTAGGAGCATATCTGGTTTTAATAATTACCCCACTACTTCCTTATGCACTTTCTTTTGCTGCAGGAGCAATGATATTTGTTGTTATAGAAGAGCTAATACCTGAATCACAAACAGGCAATGAAACAGATTTATCAACAATTGGAGCAATGTTTGGATTTGCAACCATGATGGTTCTGGATGTTGCACTTGGATAGCACATCTTTTAAAAAAAATAGTTGTAAGTGATATTTTACTGTTTTTAAAGCTAGTTGATTTATTTATAAATCTTTTTCCTTTCCTTCATAACAATATGGTATAGAAGGTTGGGAATAAACAGCAGCCACCAACCAAAAAGTACAGCTATTATTAAATGACCTTTTACCGTAACTTTCGTTCTGGTAAGTAAAAAATATTCTGGGGTTTCTCTTTTTAATGTCCAGTAATTTTCCACATATGACCACACAACACTAACAAGCTCATCACTCAAATGATTTTGTTGTGGTTTTAGGTAAGGGCTTTTAATAAACAATTGATTATTCATATCTTCATTAAAATTCAGATAAAAATTCTATAGCATCCTGTATGTGTTTATGTGTGTTGGTATCAGTTTCCAGTTCTAAAGCAGACACAAGATCAGGTAAAGCATCTGTATATTCTGTTAGCATAAGCAATTCTGCGGCTTTGGCTCTCACCGCAGCATTATTACTGCGTAACATTCCCTTATTCCAACGTACTGCAGGTCGAGAGCGCAATTCATAGAGTTTTTGCATAGCATTTAACCGATATTCTACAGTATCATTAAGTAGTTGCCAGAAAAGTTTTTTCTCAAGTTTTACTAATTTTGGATAAAACAGAATGGCAGAATCATTCAACTCAGGACGTATCCATTTTTGCTTATAGCTTATCATTTCTTTATCAGCAGCCCAACGAGCCATCCTTGGTACTATCCAACGCATCCCGGGTGTTGCCTCAGGATGCCCGGCTGTAACAATAACTTTCCCTTCTCCTACTTGCTGATTTAGAAAAAAACTTTTCCCAGGTGTTACTCCTACTGGAAAATTTTCATGTACATCAATATCAGTTTTATATTTAGCTAATTCAATATAATCCATTGTGCCACTTCTACCACTATCTGAAGGCATAAAAACAGGGCCATCATAATATTGTAAAAAGCATGATTGATCTTTTAGTTCAGGAAAAATCTCTAAGCCCTCTGGTGTAAGGCTAAACTGTATTAATGCACGTCCCTTATTGTAGTGGGCTCTATCCCACTCAGTAGCCGAAACCAATTGTAAACTCGGATAATCTTTTGTTGTACTAAAAAGAAATCCTCCTGCACAAATCCCAACAGCAGCTTTCCCTTCAACTTTAACAAAGTCCAGTATTTTCTGTTTTCCTCGCTCACCTAAATTTGTCAATTCTTTACTTCCACTTCCTCCAGGAAATATAATTACATCAATATCCTTAAGTTTGCCAGAAATAATACCTGCCGATTTAATGATTGATGGAAAAATACCAGTATCAATTCGTAAAGCCTCAAAGGTTTCAATAACACAAGTTGGACTTGCACCATTTCCGGCAAAAACTGCAACTTTTAACTTATTCAATTTTGTTTCTTGCTTTATAGGCGTACTATTCTGACAAGCTGAAAACCCAAAAACTATTACTAGAAATAGGATAAATTTTTTAATGATATATTTAGTATTCATTTTAAAAAAAATAAGTTAAGTTGATATGTACTAGTCTTTTAAAAGTTAAAGCAGCAAATTAAAATTTTTCTTGTACGATTTTTTCACAAAATCATTAAGCCAATCATAATATTGCTTAATTTCACTTTTTTTCATTCCCGAATTACGCCACTTATTTAAATTCTCATATGTTTGTTTGAAAATTTCATCTTCATCAGGTTTTATTTTCTGTCGAATACCTGTTTTATCAGCATTAGTAAGTGCATTGATATTTATATAGTATTTAGAAGCAAATTTTCCCCAACGAATCGGAAATAGTTCTTCTTTTAAACTCAATGCTGCATTACAAATTGGAGAATCTTTATGCTCATCGTTTATTTTTAAGACTTCAGGAAAATTATTTTCACCTTTTAACCAGGTAGGAACCACCATTGATGTAAGAGGAAAACCTACAACCGACCAAAGAGTAGTATAGTCAGGATTCTCGCCTTTTTTAACACCTTGCACTACACAAGAAGAAGCTGAACTTTTACGAGGAATAAAATCTTGAAAAAATGCAAAAGTTCGTGTATTTTCCTGAATATTTGCATATTGTTGATACAAATCTGTTTTAAGAAGTGAATGTTTTAAGCCTCTTGTAACATCCTGTAATATAAACTGAGCATCAAATGTGTTTGTAGAAAAAGCATCATAAAACAAGTTGTCAACCGTATTTTGTCTTATATACCCACTACTCTCTTCACCATAGCTACCTGTAAACGAATAATTAGCCCGCAAAACATAACCAAAAGGAGCAACTTTAGGATCATTGGCATCAAATTTCTCATAGCCTCTAAATCCTAATTCAAAAAGAACAGCCCCTCCTTGTCCATCAATTACACCAAAGTTACCTTCAAGTCCTGTTGGTATTTCTAAACCATCTAAATACTTCTGAAAATCCTCAACAGTAGCACAAGTTGCAAGTGCATGCTTCATAAGCCTGCCTTCAAGTCCAGAATGTTTTGCAGAATCACCAAGAGTTAAATTATAGGAATTAGAATTCATAATAGCAAATCCCTGATCATTCATTCCGATCCAAAGGCTTTTGCCTATAACATCTTTTGAATTAACCAGTCCCATATAGGAATATTTCGCATCATTAAAATACATTATTTTATTATTGACTGCCCAGGTATCACGGTTTTTCCATAATAAGGGGCGACCATCTTTTGTGTATTTTCCAGATATTACAGCTACAGTACAAGATTTTGCTATTTCAGCATATATAAGCGCTACCAATAAAAAAGATAGCATTAGTATTTTTTTCATAAAT
>JAOZNO010000520.1 GCA_029933755.1 Bacteroidales bacterium
ATTCCTTCGGACTCAATGCAATTAGGCTATTAGTAATTTAGGTGCGGATATAAGGTATTATATAAACTTACAAATAGCATAATACAATCTTTATCATAGTTTACAAAACCTCAATTTGCATTTAAAACATACAATTATCTATGTATATATTTTAAACATATTAACATTTCTGCTACTTTAGTATTTTTTTACATCCTATGCAGAGTGAAGATGCTGACATAATCCTATTTAAAAGGGTAGAACGTGGTGAAAAGAAAGCTTTAAATAAGCTTTTTGAGAAGTACTATGTACCTCTTTGTCACTTTGTGGATACTTTTATCAAAGAAGAAGCCCAAACTGAGGAAATTGTCACAGATATTTTTTTAATGTTATGGACAAAACGAAAAAAGTTAAAAATTTCAATTAATTTTAGAGCATATTTATATTCCTCAGCCAGAAACTCAGCGTTAGCATTTCTTCGCAAGAAAAAAGTTTATTTTGAAAATATAGAAGACTTACAGCAAGAAATTCATTTACATCCGGAAGTTCTTCAAAAAATTGACTGTCCGGAAATTAAGGTTCAAGTAAATAAGATATTAGAAAAAATTCCACCTAAAAGTCGCAAAGTACTTTTAATGCACCGTATTGATGGTTTTAAATATAAAGAAATAGCCGAAAAACTAGACATTTCTATTAAAACAGTTGAAAATCATATGGGAAAAGCCATACGGATTTTGAAAGAAAACAAATCTCTTTTCGAAAAAATTTTAGCTGTAATTAGCTTTATTTTATACTGGAAATTTAATTAATCTGAAATTTTTGTTTAGTTAAATTAAGGCTAATTAACTATGGTGAAACATTACAGCTATTTATTAATAGCTTTTTCCCTTTGCATAACTTCCCTTATCTATTTCAGTAATTTGTACGGTTAAGCTAAATTTAAGTTGCTTTAGCGATTCGGCGAATAGTTGTGTTAATAAATTTAGAAATTTACTTGAAATCATTTTTCTAATTGCAGATGATCGACCACTTAGAATAAAAACATTCAAACTTACAAAAGCACGTTTTTCATCACCATCACCAATAACATAATCATTATGTATTATAAATCTACTTTTTATGTCATCCTGATTAAATAGTCCAGTACTTACCAGGCATTCATTCACTTTTAATAAAATCACTCGCTTGTTTATACGGTCAACAATATTATTTGAGCTTTCTAAAATACAATGTGGCATAATTAATATTTACAAAATAATTGTCTAAATTTACATAAATAATTAACATTTAGTATATTCGACAATGAGATTGATAGCAAGATTGCTCATATTGTTTCTTCTTTTTTTTAGTTTTTCCTGCACACAGGATAAAAAAGAACCAGATACAGTAATATTTGCAGTATGTAGTGATGTTCATAAGGATATTATGCATGATGCAAATAAGCGTTTGCAAGCCTTTATTGATACGGCAACAAAAGAAAAAGTGGATTTTATAATTCAGTTAGGTGATTTTTGTTTGCCAACACCCAGGAATCAAAATTTCCTTAGCATTTTCAATTCATTTAATGGTAGTAAATATCATGTGCTTGGAAATCACGATCTGGATAGCGGATACACTAAAGCTGATAATTTA
The DNA here is from genome assembly GCA_029933755.1 of Bacteroidales bacterium. Lineage (GTDB taxonomy): Bacteria > Bacteroidota > Bacteroidia > Bacteroidales > NBLH01 > NBLH01. Next base: position 1,612 of record JAOZNO010000520.1, read on the forward strand.
AAATTTTGGAATCAACAAAAAAGCTATTACTCTTTTAATAAAAACAAAATTCACTTTATCGTTTTAGATGGAAATGACACTACAAGTCCGCCGCAAAAAGGATATGCACATTTTATTGGTAAAGAACAGATTAAATGGTTAAAAGATGACATTAAAAACACAAGCTCACCCATAGTTATTTTTTCTCATCAAAGTTTATTTGACCCTTTTGGAACAGAAAACGACAGCCTTATCCGACAAATTTTTGAAGAGGAAAACCGTAAGGCAAATAAAAAAAAGATAATTGCCTGTTTTAACGGTCACACTCATGTGGATTATTACAAACAGATTAACGGCATTTGGTATTTTGAGCTTAATTCAATGTCGTATTATTGGTTAGGTAAAGCGTACGAACACCTGCGTTACAACACAGTCATTAACCAAAAACACCCGTCAATAAAATATACAGCTCCATATAAAGATCCAATATTTGCCATTGTAAGTATAGACGCAAACGGAATCATTAGTATAAAAGGTCAAAAAAGTGAATGGGTAAAACCTTCACCAAAAGAACTAAATTTTAGCCGAACTGGCTATGAAGGAATGGTAAAACCAGAGATTAGTAGTATAACTGTGAAGTTTTAATAAACCTATTTTTAACTCTAAATTCGATTAACCATGAGAACAATAATAAGCCTAAGTTTAATTTTGCTTTCAGTACAATTTATTCATTCTCAACAATACCAGCTTAATTCGCCGGATAAAGACATCAAACTTGAGCTTAAAATTGATGAACAGCTAAACTGGAAACTATATTTTAAAAATGAATTAATTATAGATAAAGGTGAAATTGCCCTACAAGTTAATAATACAACTTTGCCCGGTAAAAAACCAAAAATACTTAAAACTTATACTCAAACCTTAAGTGAAGTAATTATTAGCGAAGTGCCTGTGAAGTTTAAAAAGATTAAGGTAGATTATAATCATTTAAGCCTGGTTTTTAAAAACAATTTCTCATTGGAATTCAGATTGTACAATGATGGTTTTGCTTATCGTTTTACAACTAAATTTAAAAAAGACATAGAAGTAAATTCTGAAACCATAAATTTTTCTTTCCCAGAAAACACAAATGTCTATTTCCCTGAAGAAAAAAGCCTTATTTCGCATTATGAAAGAGTCTATATCGACACACTACTATGTGGTATTGAAACCGAAAAATTTGCTTCTCTACCAGTTCTTTTTCAAACTTCTAACAATGTAAATATTCTTTTTACCGAAGCTGACCTTTATAATTACCCCGGTTTATTTATTGAAAAATCAAACAGGCTTTCTCTAAAAGCTAAATTTCCTAAAGTAATAAGCGAGCTAAAAGCAAACCCAAAAGGGCCTGACAGAAATGAGATAATAGTCAGTGAAACAGATTATATCGCAAAGTGCTCTGGGAAAAGAACTTTTCCCTGGAGGGTTTTTACGGTAACCGGTGAAGATAAAGACCTACTTAAAACCCAAATAGTATATAATCTTTCAAGAAAAAACACAAGCGAAAATTTTGACTGGATAAAACCCGGTAAAGTTGCCTGGGATTGGTGGAATGCATTAAATATTACTGGTGTAGATTTCAAATCAGGTATCAATAACAAAACTTATGAATATTATATTGATTTTGCATCAGAATATGATTTAGATTATATTATTTTAGATGAAGGCTGGTCAAAAACCACAACAAACTTACTGGAAACAAACCCGGATATTGATATGCCTGAGCTAATGGCTTATGCCAAACAAAAAAATATAGGCATTATTCTATGGGTGCTATGGAAACCACTGGACATGGACATGGAAAAAGCACTTGATAAATTTGTTCATTGGGGAGCTAAAGGAATAAAAGTTGATTTTATGCAGCGTGCTGATCAGTACATGGTTAATTTTTATTTACGAACAGCAAAAGAAGCAGCCAAACGAAAACTTATTGTCGATTTCCATGGCGCTTTCAAACCTGCAGGATTAAGAGCTTCTTACCCAAATGTACTTTCTTACGAAGGGTTAAAAGGTTTGGAAAATGCTAAATGGAGTAAGTTGATTACACCAAAACATGATTTAATATTACCGTTTACAAGAATGGTGGCTGGTCCGATGGATTACACCCCGGGTGCCATGAATAATGCACATCTAAATAATTACAAAATACGCTGGGAAAGGCCTATGAGTATTGGAACAAGAGCACATCAAATTGCAATGTATGTTGTTTATGAAAGTC
>JAOZNO010000521.1 GCA_029933755.1 Bacteroidales bacterium
ACTCTAATTAATCAGACTTATCCTATAAAACTACCGATTTTTCAAATTAATTTTAAGCGTGTAGCTTCCTTTTTTAAGCCCGTTTGCTCCTACAACGCCAATAACTACTTTGTAGGGGTTATTATTTGCAATAAGATCTTTAACTATACGGCTATGATCCTGTGTCTTCCCTTTTTTCGGGTAATCCCATTTATGGTCAACTTCGCAACGGATGCACGATGGTAGATTTGGGACTATGCGATTGCTATTTGCTCCTATTACATAGGCGTATATGCTAAAATCAGCATTTTTATCATCAGGAACTACGGTAACTTCCATTTTTGAATATTTTGGCAAATCTGCAACATATAATACATGATTACCTGTAAATTTCTTTTTTTGCGTTTCCGGGAAACATGCATTTGAACTGCTCCAGGCCCAGGAAAGATCATTAATGATCACACCATTCTTTAAATTTCCTTTTACTTCAGTAATTTTATTTTTTTCGCAGCTTACACTTATTGGTTTTACTTCTGCCTGTATTCCCTTATTTTGTTCCTCACCACCTTCAATTTTAATTTCCAATTTAAAAGCAGCTTTTCGTAAACCATTTGCTCCAACAACCCCGATAACCACATTGTAAGGATTATTAATCGCATTTAATCTTATTGAACGTGTATGATCCTGAGTTTTTCCAATTTTCTTGTAATCCCATTTATGTTCTGCTTCACAACTTACACAAGAGTGCATATTGGGTACAGTGGCATAATTTGTTGTTCCTATTGAATATGCGTAAATGCTGAAGTCGGCATTTTTATCTTTTGGAATAACGGTAATGTGCATTATTGCTTTTCTGGGTAGTTTTGTGAAGAAGAGTACATGATTACCAGTAAACTTTTCCTTTTGTGTACCGGGAAAGCAGGCTACAGAGCTATTCCATGCCCATGACAAATCATTAAATATTTTACCTTGTGATAGGTTTCCTTTAATTGATACAGTATTATTAGCTTTACTCTCAATGTATTTGACATATTCAGGAAATTGCGCATAAGAATATGCAGTTATAAAGATTATTGCGAAAAATAAAAATACTCTTTTCATAGTTCTTCGTTTTTATAGACAAACTCTAAATATACTAAAATTATCAATAGCTTGTATTCAGTGATATGTTCTCTTATTTTTTAAATTCTTAGTTTTTTAGTAAATTTATGAAATAAATCATTTTAAACTTACGACTATGCAACAGTTTATGGATACAAGAAAATCGTTTTTAGCAAGGCTTACTACTTTATTGTTTTTTGGAGTATTGCTGGTTTATGTGCTGATTGTGGCAAAGCAAATACTATATCCAATTATACTTGCTATACTATTTTCATATTTTATTTTTCCATTGGTGGATTTTTTAGCAACAAGGCTAAAGTTTCCCCGAATTTTAGCCATTCTTGTAAGCTTTTTATTATTTGCAATAGTGCTGTTTACGGTTGGTAACCTGGTGGTTGTTCAAATAAAAACATTTATGGTTGACATTCCGGCTTTAAAGGAACAGGCTATAAGTAATATTGCTAGTTTTCAGTATTTTATTACAGATAAATCAGGTGTGGGTGTTGATGAACAAAATTTGTGGTTTAGAGAAAAAGTGCAGAGTCTGTTTGAAAGTAGCAAAACCGTATCAAATGTGTTTTTGAAAGCAACCTGGATTGTGGAGGTACTTATTTTAATACCCATATTTAGCTTTTTTATGTTATCCTATCACGAAAGAGGAAAAAACTTTATTTTAATGCTTGTTAAAAGCAGGAATGGTGAACTTACAGAGAAACTTTTACAGCAAGTATCAAAAGTAACCATCAAATACGTAAGTGGAGTGATTACAGTTGTTGCAATTTTGGCAATTTCGCATGCTGTTGCTTTTAGCATAATTGGTGTTAAATATGCTATTGTTATCGCAATACTAACTGCGTCTATATCTATCATTCCCTATTTTGGTACTATGGTAAGTGTATTTTTGCCTCTGCTGTTTGCTTCTGCAACACAAGACAACCCTTATGTTTTACTATTTATCATTCTTTATTTTTGGGCAATCATAATTATTGATCATAATATTCTAACTCCTACCATTGTTGGAGGAAATGTTTCATTAAATCCATTTATTACCATTTTGGGTATTATCATAGCAGGTACTATCTGGCAAATTGCCGGAATGATTGTAATTGTTCCTACTTTGGCAGTTGTAAAAATTATTTGTGATAATGTTGAAAAATTAAAACCCTGGGGGTACTTGCTTGGTGTAGATACACATACCCTAAAATTCAATAAGTTTAAGCATTTGATTAAATTAAAGAAAAAGGGAAAACAAACAAGTTTAAATGTATAGGTTATTTCGTTACAATCCCTTAGCAACAATTTGTGTGTTTTGTAGCTGCTTAAAAATATTATCTTTGCATTCTTTTTGAAAAAATCAAATTTTTAAAATCCTGGCTGTATCATAATATAGACAAGGACAATATTCAATCTTTTTAAGTGCAATCTAATAATGAAACAACTCAATAATATAAAACAACTTAATACCGGCTCATTAATAAATAATATAAAGCCCCGTTCATTAATAATAAGTATGAGTTTTACATTACTTATACTTACTCCTGTTCTGATTGTAAAACCTAATATTCTTTTGGCAGAACGGTTTTTTCCGGGTACCGGTTTAATCGAAATTATTTTATTAGTAATTTATGCAGGCTGGCTTAGTCAGGTAATGATAAATGCTAAAAATATTTCCAATATCCGAACCAAATACTGGTTTTTCTTTTCGGTTGTGTTTTTTACACAATTTGCATTGGGTTTATTTGTAAATGATAATTTTTTAATGACCGGTGAACTACATTTGCCAATACCTGCCTTAATTGTAGCGGCACCTGTTTATAGAGGAGAGGGGTTCTTTATGCCTATTCTGCTTATATCAACTCTTGCACTTGGTGGCCCTGCATGGTGCTCTAGTTTTTGTTACATTGGATCCTGGGATAATTTAGCATCACTAAAACGTCGCCCTAAAAAAGTTAATCGTAAGCAAACCATAATAATAAGATATTTAATGATTGTGCTTGTTGTGCTTGTTGCACTTATACTGAGGTATGCCGGTGCATCACTTACTGTTGTTATCTTCTTTGCTTTAGCTTTTGGCTTGTTTGGTGTTTTTATAATGTTGTACTTTTCACGTAAATTGGGTTATATGTTGCACTGTACTACCTACTGTCCGGTTGGAGGTGTGGTTACCTTGCTCTCTAAACTTTATCCTGTGCGCATGAAAATTGATCTGGATACATGCACCAGTTGTAACATCTGCACTACACATTGTAAATACGATGCTCTTTCCAGCGACGATATAAAATCAGGAAAGGCAGGATGGAACTGTACGCTTTGTGGTGATTGTATCACATCATGCCATGCAAGTTCAATTAGCTTTAGTTTTTTTGGAATGAAAAAGGATGTATGGGAAATCTACATGGCTATTATCGTTGGACTACATGCGGCATTTTTGGCACTCGCTCGCTTATAATTCCTGGGAGTTATTAATTTTAGGCTCTGGTTCAAATATTCTGGGATGCCGATAATTATCTTCTATGAGCCTGTCCGACTTTCGGCGGATTAATTTGCAGGTAATACAGAACAGCTGACCCCTAAATTACATTCTTGACTTAATTATCATATAATCAAATGATTAATTGATAACATGTTTAATACACACAGATTTATAAATGATACCAAAAGGTAAAAAATATAATTTACACAATTCTAAATTATCTGCGAAAATTTGCGATTATCTGCGGACAAAATTTTTTCTTCCGCAGATGTACACAGATAAACGCAGATT
>JAOZNO010000522.1 GCA_029933755.1 Bacteroidales bacterium
CTGAGACCAGCCGTCTAGGTCTCATCTTAAATCCGCTTAGGTCAGTTGTTCTGAATTTAGCAATCAAAAGCTTTCAAAATCTGAATCTTTTCTATCACCATCAGACAAATCTAACATAACACCTTTAGGCTGTAGCTCATTATTAGTTTTAACAACAGGTTCTTCAACAATAGTTTTTTCAACAGGAACTTTCTCTAAAACTGGCCGTTTCATTTCCATCTCAGTTTTTCCAATTTTAAAATAGCCTATTAACTCTTTAAGCTTTTCCGCCTGACTATGCATTTCTTCCGCACTGGTAGCAAGCGTTTCACTTGAAGCAGCACTTTGCTGAGTAGTATCATTTAATTGCTGTACAGCCCCATTTATTTGGTTTGCTCCATTTGTTTGTTCATTACTTGAAGCAGCAATTTCTTTAACCAATTTAGTTGTTTTTTCTATTTCAGGTAGTATTTTTTCAATATTTTTACCAGCAGCTTCTGTTAAATTAGAACTATTAGCAGCAAGGCCTATAATTTCATCAGCAGCAACTTTGCTTCGTTCAGCAAGTTTTCTCACTTCAGCAGCAACTACGGCAAAACCCTTTCCCTGTTCACCTGCTCTGGCAGCTTCTACAGCCGCATTTAAAGCTAAAATATTCGTTTGGAAAGCAATATCGGTAATTATATTTATCTTTTCCGATATTTGCTTATTTGCCTCTACAGCATCCTTCGCCTGGTTATTTACCTCAATCATACTAGATTGTGCTGTTATTGAAATTTTCTCCGTAACATTTGCGTTATCATTGTTTTGCTCAATATTTGAAGTAATCTGTTCCAAAGTGGCAGAAACCTCTTCAACAGTAGCGGATTGCTCACTGGCACCTTGTGAAATTTGTTGTGCCATGCCACTTAGTTGTCCACTAACTCCGGCAATATTATTTGCGCCAACAACAATACTTTCAATTATGCCTTTAAGTTTAATAGTCATTTCAGAAAATGCTCTGGCCAACATTCCTATTTCATCATTTCGTTCAACATTGAAGCTTACTTCAAGGTTTCCATTACTAATTTGTTTCGAGTTTTCAATCAACTGGTTAAGAGGTTGCATCAATCTATTAATCACAAATATAACGACAAAAACACTTATAATTATGGCCAATAATCCAATGATAATTTGAGTCATCATTAATGAATTAGCTTTTTGCGTAATAACGGCCTCAGGTACTCGTACCGCAAATTGCCAATTTGCTCCAGTTCCTCTAAACTGCATAGGCTGTTCACTAATATAATGAGTATTTTGCAGATATGCATCCTTTTGCCCTACCTTTATTTTATTCAACATATTATCTGATTCATCACCAAATAAATCTTTTATATTCTTTCCAATATTTTTTTCATCTTCAGTATCAGCAGCAATCATCCCATTTTGATCGTAAATACGTACTTCACATTGTCCGTCAAACAAAGCTTTTTTAGCTTTATTCGCTTCTATTTGAACAAATTCACTAATAAAATCTTTACAGATTACACCTATAAATTCATCATTTTCAAGAATAGGTATTGATGTAGATAGCATGAGTATATCTATGCCTTTTATAGTATAGATATCCATATAAACATAATTCCTTTTTATTTTCTTTGGTGTTTCCCACCAATCAGAACCCTCTTCATCCAAAGCTCCTTGAAAACTGGTAACTATATCATCCCTAATAATTTCACCATCTTCCCGGTACAAATACTCACAAAATCGTCCATCATCATGAAAACCGGGATAAGCTAAGTATTCTTCATTTTTTCCATCAAATCTCCCTGGTTCATAGCAAACTGTAAAACCAATTACATTATCATCAGTTACTAAAATATTTTCATAGATTTGCACTGGCTTTGTTCGATCAAAACCCTCCATTTCTTTCATAAAATTCAAATCCTCAAGGTGAATCTCAAGCTTTGTAATCTCCTGATTAACAACCCCTTTAATTCCCTCCACACCATTTAACGAAACAGCAAGCATTTCTTTCTTTGCATACTCAATAGCATCATTTCTACCTACTATTGTAGAATAGCTTGTGATTATGATAATCGTTAATAAAATAATGACACCAACAGCAAGAGCAATTTGTGTTTTTATTGATTGAGTTTTCATAGTAAAAGGTTTTGATATTAAGTTATTTAACAAATATAGTTATTCTTTTTGTAAAATAGTTTTTTTATTTACAATTAGAAAGTAACGAATAGAGTGTGTCTATAAAATCAGTATTTTTTGTTTTTTATGCGTTTTAACTATTTTGAAACGATGGCAGTCTCCAGTTCTCAATATGTATACTTGGTTGATACTGCCAACTTCTATATATATTAAAATAAGTCCCATTTACAAAAAAAATGAAAGTAAGACATTATAGACGAACTCTAAATAATCTTATTTCAAGATAATTTTGCAACTTTAACTTTTTTAATACCAACAGATCCCAGCAATTTAAATTAAGCAAAAAGGATAAAAATTTAATATTGGTAAATTTAGGCGTTATTTAGAATAACAGCGAAAATGAACATAAAAATATTTAAAAAATACTGTATGCTTTAATCCAATAAAAACCTTTAATTTTTCATAGAAAGCCAATAATTATTTTGTAAGGATAATAACAGTACTTACTACAAAGTGCAACTATTTTGACATCTGCCTACAGTTCCTAAGTCCTTTCTTTTTCACCAAAGCTGGTACCCATACTTCTTGCGCTCATAACCAATTTATGATCTGGAGTTACTAATTTTAACTTCCCTTCAACTTGCTCCAAATCAATAGTGACAATTTGGTCGTTTTGCAAAGCAACCATTTTCCCAAAATCTCTATTTAAAATTAAATCCAGAGCTGCCGTTCCGTAACGCGTAGCAATAATCCGATCAGTTGCAGAAGGTGTTCCTCCCCGTTGGATGTATCCTAATACAGTAACCCTTGTTTCCATCTTGGTTAAGCCCGAAATCACATTTGAAATATAGCGCCCGGCATTCATCCTTTCCGGTTTTCGAATACCCTCTGCAACAACTACAATGGTAGAGCCATGCTTTTTTTCCGACCTTTTAATGATAAAATCAGCAATTGCTTCTTCACGATATTCAATTTCAGGCAAGAGTATAATATCTCCACCACCAGCAATACCCGAATGCAGAGCAATCCAACCAGCTTTGTGCCCCATAACCTCTATTACCATAATCCTACGGTGAGAATTAGCCGTTGTATGTAGCCTGTCAATTGCGTCAGTAGCAATACTCACAGCCGAATCAAAACCAAAGCTTACATCTGTTCCCCAAATATCATTATCTATAGTCTTAGGAAGGCCAATTACGTTGAGCCCTAATTTAGAAAGTTTGTAGGCCGTTTTCATCGTACCATTTCCACCAAGGCAAACAAGACAATCCAGTCCTAATTCTTCATAATTTTGCTTAATTACCTGTGGTTTCTCAATCTCCTGAAAGTAAAAAGACTTTTTCTTAAAGGGTTTTTCTCTGGAAGTTCCTAAAATAGTGCCACCCAAAGTTAAAATACCAGAAAGTCGTTCTTCTGTAATTTGAATATAATCTTTCTCTATAAGACCTAAAAACCCGGAAGAAATTCCCACAACCTCAATACCATGTTTCACAATAGCAGGCTTACTAACAGCCCTGATAGCTGCATTAAGACCCGGACAATCACCTCCTGCAGTAAGAATACCAATTTTTTTAATTTTTTCCATGCATAAATTTAATAATTATAGTTAAAAAAACCAAGTATTTTAATCAGTGAGACTATTATTTTATAAACGATAGTGAACTGAAATAATAAAGTCGAACTGATCCCGATTAGCAAAGCGATCGG
>JAOZNO010000523.1 GCA_029933755.1 Bacteroidales bacterium
CATTTGAACATTTGAACATTTGAATTAAAGAATATATGAACACTTTGAATGGGAAGAATAACAGGAAAACTTGATTAAATGGGAGAAAAAAAAATAATCTAGAAGAACACCTTATTGATTTCGCAGTTGATATAATATTTTTTATTGAAAGTTTGCCTGCAAGAAAATCTGCAACTCATTTGGGAGGACAATTATTAAGGTCAAGTACATCTCCATCGTTAAATTATGGAGAAGCAAAAAGTGCTGAGTCCAAAAATGATTTTTTGCATAAAATGAAAGTTTGTTTGAAAGAATTAAGAGAATCGTATAATAATTTGAGAATCATGCAAAGAGCAAAAATATACAAATCAGAAGAAAAGGTAAAAGAGCTGATAACTGAGTGTAATGAATTAATTTCAATTTTCGTTAAAAGTATTAATACTGCATCAAAATCAAAAAAAACTTCTTAATTTATAATTCAAATGTTCTCTATTCAACTGTTCTTCATTCAATCAAACAAACACACGCTATGCAATTCGCTGCAAAATAGATACTTAATTTTTTTCAATAAATAAAATGTCGCAAAATATAATAATATACACCGATGGTGCTGCACGAGGAAATCCGGGTCCGGGTGGTTACGGCACAGTACTTCTGTCAGGAAAACACAGAAAAGAGCTTTCTGCCGGATTTAAACATACTACAAATAATCGTATGGAATTACTAGCTGTAATTATAGGATTAGAAGCTTTAAAAAATACAGGTAGTAATGTTACGGTATATTCAGATTCAAAATATGTTGTTGATTCGGTTGAAAAACGTTGGGTTTTTAATTGGGAAAAAAAGTCCTTTAAAGGTAAAAAAAATCCGGATTTATGGCAAAGGTTTTTAAAAGTGTACCCTAAGCATAACATTAAATTTATCTGGATAAAAGGCCATGCCAATATACCTGAAAATGAACGCTGCGACCAACTAGCTGTTGAAGCTTCTTTTCTACCAAACTTACCTGATGATATTGGATATACAGGGTGATTTGAATTAGTAACTCAATGAGTTAGGGGTAATATTGGCTCTGTTTTAATATAGCGTGTATAATTCAATTAACCCCTATACCTTAATTAACAGGCAGTTAGTCATTAGTAACTGGTAATTAAAAAAAACAGTAAATATTCTTAAATCACAAATTACCAATAATTTATTCCGATTACCAGCGGATACTGATTACTTATAAAAAAAGGCTGTGCAGATATGCAAAAAATATGCACCATTCTAAACCTTAGCCATAATATTATAGTAAAGGCGCACGGCCGTGCGTCTCAACAAACTTCAAGGGCATTTAATTTAATCAAAACTACGTTTAATTTGCCATAAATTCCTAATTACAGCCATAAAAAATAACAGTTCCTAAACAAACGACACAGGTTTTTGCCGTAAATAATACCTATTAACTACCGGGTTTGCATAAATTTGAAGAAATATCATTTTAATTATTTTTTTATCTCCCTCAATATCTTCTATTTGTTTATTCATGTGCTTAGTAAATTCCTCAAATTCTATATCCGTATATTTATCTTTAAAATTATCTGAATTGAATAAAATATCATAAGCTGCATAATTACCAGGAAAAAGCTTGTAGCCTTTATATATCTGGCTATCAATAATTGTAGCTAATTTGCTAAATTGTTCATTTCGGTTATGAATCCGCTTTAGTTTGAATAATTTCCTTTTCAAAGGTTTCCCAAAAGTATAATGAATTCTTCCCTTAAAATTATTTAAACCACCACTCATGCTTAATAAATCTTCCTTGGGATCTTTTACATAAGCACCTTCTTTAAATTTTTTATATAACTCCTTAGCTTTTAACTTATCGCAAGGTTCTATCTCATAAGAAATAGAAACAGGTACTATTCTCATTTTTTTAAATGACCTTACAATTGAATCGTCAGAGTCCATATTTAGCATTTTCAGCAAAGCGGGTTGCGTTTTATCATTACCATCTTTTGTTCGCCCCTCTTTTTGTGCAATCCAAATAGAACTACCCTTTTCCTGCAAAGTATAGTTAATGTATGATGATAATTCTCTTGAGGCTTTCAACATCTCTCTAACAGGCAGGTTTCTTTTCACTAAAAAACTTTTATTCAAGCGAACAAGGATTTCTATCCATGGGAAAATCAACAAATTACTCCCAATGGCAATCTCAGTAGTATTAAACTTATTTTCAAGCAATAAGAAGTTTAATAAAGCTGAATCTAAAACAATATCCCTATGATTCGATATAAAAAGATAGGATCTCCTAGGATCAAGATACTTTAAACCTGAAAAGCTAAGCCCAGCAGTTGTATTTTTCACCATCTTAGTTAAATACGGATGTACAAGCCCCTTTTGAAAGCCCTTTATCGTTTTTATATTTTTAAGGAACTCTTTTATTCCCTCAACTTTCTCTTCAGGATAAAGAAATGATAGAACTTTTCCAAATCGCTCTTCACTTAACAGCTCATTAATTTTAGTATTTGCATCACTATCATTATAACATCTAATCGATTGATATTTATCTTCACTTTGCATCATAAGCTGAATTAATAAAGGTAAGGGAAGCTGTACCTGGCAACTGGTAAAACTTACCATAAATTTTAAAAATACAAATATACCAAAATTTGAGTTATTTATTTTTATTTAAACCCACTTTGGCGGTTCTTTTGCTTTCTTTTTTTTTGATATCGAATAATTAACCAAACGGCCACAAATATGATAAGAATAAAAGGCCACAAATACACCAAACCAAGTAAAAACATTAGGATTCCACCCCAACCACCTTCAACAGCTTTTATTAATTTTTGTCCATAAGTCGGATAATCTGTACTTTCAATTTGTTGATACATTGACAAGTATATGGTACTCAAACTAACCTGGCTATTTAAGTACTTCAATCGGCCTTCTTTCGATTCAATTTCTTCACGAATTACTCGTAAATGTTCGTTTACTTGTAAGATTTCATTAATTGTACGGGCTTTTTTTAATATTTCAAGATATTGTTGTTCTACCTGTTTCTTATTTTTTAAACGAATACTTATATCAATAAACTCTTCTGTTACATCAGCTAATTTAATATGTTTTGAATTTACATGCACAGCTAAACCACTCATTCCATTCAATAGGCTGTCAAAGTTTTTTGCTTTTACCCTAATTACCAAATCATCAGTTACCTGATAATCTGAATTTTGCTCAGACTCATCAGCAACATAAGCATTATATTTCATGAGTAAAGCCTCCAAAGCAAGCCTTGCTTGTTTAAAGTCGTCAACTTCAATTGATATATTTGCCGTTTTTATTATTTTCTTTTCAATTTTTTCATTTGTTTCACCGGTTTCATTAGTTATTGGCTTTAAATCAGGCTCAGTCTGAACCATTTTTGTTTTTTCACTCATTGCTAACATATCATTAGCATATTCAGGCTCCATTGATTCCATATAATCATTACTCTGACCTGAACAAGCAGCCAAAAGCAGCCAAATACTCATTAAATAGACTAAATTTTTTTTCATGGTATTTTGATTTTAATTATTGATTTCTAAAGATAGTAAAAATATTATTTATGTTTACATTTGCTATTCCTTATCTATATTGAAAGCAAAACAATTATCCTGAATAATTCATGCGTTTTTTCTTTGTTGGAATTGAGGCAAGCCTGTGCAGAGCGAAGCCGAAGTAAACTTTGAAGCTGTATGTTTATACTGCAAGAGGTTTGCAACACAAAGTCCGGCAAAGAAAAAATGCACCTTTGGTAAATTTATCATTTTTTAATATTTTTACTATTTGGGTTTAAGGTACATATTGACAAATAATTAACA
>JAOZNO010000017.1 GCA_029933755.1 Bacteroidales bacterium
CCAGCCAAATTTGACATGGTTATTTCATTTATAGCCAAAGATTTAGATATTTTATCAATTTTATTATTTATAAATTGAATTTGCTGTTCTATTCCGGCAGTTTTTTTTGTTTTCACTAACATCTCAAGCCTGCTTAATCTTGTTTTCAGCTCAGAAACCCAATATGCCGATTTATAAACATTACGGCTCTTTTCTTTTTCATCATTAAAAAATATTTTTTCAAATTTATTATTCCTGAATTGCTCAACTGCCAATGCTTCATAAGCCCATCTTGAAACCATTAAATCACCAATAAAAGGAACATATTTTTTTGAAGTAACATTTTCGTGCAAATCATCAAAACTAACCATTGCTCCACCTAATAAAAGCTGCGGTACAATTATAAATGGTATTAATATATAAATATTTACAACTGAGTTTAAGGCCGAAGAAATATTTAGACCTATTAAATTTGATAAAGCTGATGTTGCAAATAAAATTAACCAATAGCTTAACAACATGCCTTCAATTTCTAATATATAGTTACCTACAATTACAAAACTAAATGCTTGTATTGCCGACATAAGAAAAAGAACGGCAACTTTTGAGTTAATATAACTAAAATGACTTAGCTCTAAAAAGGACTCTCGTTCAAGAATTTTTCGGTCTTTTATTATCTCTTGAGCACTTACTGTAAGACCAATAAAAAGCGAAACAACAATACTCATAAACAAATAAACCGGCAAATTTTTATTTTCGGCAAAAATATATTCACCATCAATCATAAATTTAGTAAAATAAGCCAGTATAAATGCAAGAATAGGACCTTCCAAAAAATTAATCAATAAATACTGCGTATTAGTTAATTTTGATAAAACGTTCCTTATTACAAAAATCTTAAATTGTTTTTCAAGACTAGGGATACTGAACTGGTTTTTTGGCATTTTCTCTGCTCTCGGTAGCTCCACTTCCAAAGGTGGAAGCAGTTCTTTGGATATTTCATACCATTCTTTTGATGTTTTTTTTCTTATTCTGGTAAACTTTCCATGTTCATCAATAACCTTTGATTCAACAATATCAAGTATTTGCTCAGGGTTTACATTTCCACAAACAGGGCACTCATTTTCTTCAGCATTAATATGTTCAACAATTTTTTTAAAATATGTAATTGCATCTATAGGGTTACCTTTGTAAATAATGTACCCATGCTTATCCATTACCCACAATTTATCAAATAGTTTATAAATATCTGATGAGGGTTGATGTATATTAACAATAACCAGCTTACCTTTTGTTGCCTGTTGGCGTAAAAGCAGCATAACCATCTCTGAATCAGTTGATGAAAGCCCTGATGTTGGCTCATCAATAAATAGTATCGTAGGTTCCCTAATAAGTTCAAGTGCAATATTTAAACGTTTACGTTGACCACCACTAATATATTTTTTAAGCGGACTACCAACCTTTAACTGCCTAATATCAAACAAATCCAGATTTTGTAATACTTTTTCAACACTTGTAATAATTTGTTCTTTTGTAAAATGGCTAAAACACAGTAACGCATTATAATACAGGTTTTGATAAACACTCAACTCCTCAATAAGTAAATCATCCTGAGGTACATAACCAATTACACCTTTAAGCTCTTCCTTATCTGTATTAAGATTGTATCCATTAATTGTGACTTTCCCAGAATTCAAAAGAATTTTCCCATTTAATACTGAAAGCAAAGTAGATTTTCCAACACCACTCCCTCCCATTATACCAATCATTTGACCCGACTCTTCAGAAAAACTGAAATTTTGAATTCCATTTTTGCTATTTTTAAATCGAAAGTCAATATTATCCGCTTTAAGCCTTATTTTTGTTTTTGTTGCTGATTGCAGAAACTTCCCCACAATATCACTATAATATATTGGTGAAATTTTTGGACTTTTGATAATTGATCCATGATCGAGAACATAACCAGTATTTGGCTTTATGTTATGCCCTTGTAAATACAAAGCACTATCACCCAGGTAGTTAAAAAAGTACATCTCATCACTTTTTATTCGCAAAATGATTATTTGTCCATCTAAATTTTCATTTTTCAAATATTTGAACTCATCATCTCGATAAGGTCTATTTGCATCAAACCATGCTCCATCTGAATCAGAAACTGCATCAACACTTGATATAATTAAAATATTTTCTTTTTCTTCAATACTTGCAATATCATTTGTTACCAAAGATTTAATTTGAATAAATTCAGTTTCAGAGATATTAAATGATTGTGCAACTGTTAAAATAAAATCGAGTTCTGATTCATTAATAATATCATCTTCATTTACAAATTCAATAAGCCGTAACAGTACTATAAACTTATCTCTTTGATGAAGGTTCTCATTTATCTGCTTACAAATTTTAAGTACCTTTACAGCACTTAGGGCACCTCTTTTTCTACCTTTCTCACTTGTAGATTTTTGATCACCCCTCTGATAAAAATCAAGATAGTTATCAAATAGTTTTATATACTCCTTAGTTTGCTTTGTATTTAACTGCTTCTGAAGAAAATTAAGTACAATTTCTCTTGCTTTATCTGAAATAGTAGCATCCGAAAAATTTGAAACAATTGAAAAAAGATGAACCAGAGCATTTATAATTGACTCACTCATAAAACATTTTGTTAAACGATGAATTAGAAATTCAGAACTAATATACTAACAACCTATACTTTACAGGATTTGTAATATTACTTTTATTTTTACTGTCAACCAATTGGTAGCATTCTAAACCATTAATAATTTAAATAGAAATTATGTACTGGTGGAATCATTACTAATTACCAATACAAGTAAACGATAAAAATAACAATTATTTGAACAGTAAAAAAGTGTAAAAAAAATGCCACCCAAAATTGGATGGCATTATGTTAATAAGTGCCTTAAACAAACATGTTTTTACTTACTTATGATCAGAAACCTTCAGTTCTTTCGCATTTTTTACTTTCTGTTTCAATAAAGCAATATTAAGCACGTCCATAATATCTTTTACGTAATGAAATTTTAAACCACTTATATACACCTTCTTAATATCCAGTATATCTTTCTCATTTTCAGCAGATAATAGAATTTCAGTGATATTGGCACGCTTGGCAGCAAGTATTTTCTCCTTAATTCCACCAACAGGTAAAACCTTTCCTCGTAGTGTTATTTCACCAGTCATTGCAATATTTTTCTTTATCTTTCTTTGAGTAAAAGCTGATGCCATTGAAGTGGCCATAGTAATTCCTGCAGAAGGCCCATCTTTAGGTATTGCACCTTCAGGAACATGAAGATGAAGATTCCAATTATCAAATACATCATCAGAAATACCTAATTCTTTATTGTTCGACTTTATATACTCTAATGCAATTACAGCAGACTCCTTCATAACATTACCAAGATTTCCTGTTAGAGTAAGCTTACTATTCCCTTTGCTTAAACTAGTTTCAATCATTAGTATTTGTCCACCCACAGCGGTCCAGGCCAAGCCGGTTACAACACCAGCATAATCATTACCCTGATATGAGCTTTTTGAGAACTTTTGTCGACCCAACATTGTAATTAAATTAGCCTCACTCACACGAATATTATATGCTTCGTCAAAAGCAACCTTTTTCGCGGTTTTTCTTACCAACCTTGCCAATTCTTTATCCAATTGTCTCACACCGGATTCACGTGTATAGAATTCGATTAATTTTTCAAGGATATTTTTATTTACAGATATATCGCTTTTCTTTAAACCATGCTCTTTAATCTGTTTTGGCAATAAATGCCTTTTTGCGATTTCAACTTTTTCTTCAACAAGATAACCACTAATATCAATAATCTCCATTCTGTCTCGTAAAGCAGGATTAATTGCACCGAAAGAGTTTGCAGTTGCAATAAACATTACTTTTGATAAATCATACTCAAGTTCTAAATAATTATCATAAAAAGTATTATTTTGCTCAGGATCAAGAACTTCAAGCAAAGCAGATGAAGGATCACCCCGGAAATCGTTTCCTACTTTATCAATTTCATCTAAAATAAAAACAGGATTTGAAGATTTTACTTTTTTAATATTATGAATAATCCTACCCGGCATAGCTCCAATATAAGTCTTTCTATGTCCCCTAATCTCAGATTCATCATGCAAGCCACCAAGTGATATTCGTGCAAACTTCCTATCAAGAGCTCTGGCAATTGATTTTCCAAGCGAAGTTTTACCTACTCCAGGAGGGCCAAGTAAACAAATAATTGGTGCTTTTAAATCACCTTTCAGCTTTAAAACAGCCAAATGTTCAAGTATTCGCTCCTTAACTTTATCCAAACCAAAATGATCTTTGTCTAAAATTTTTTCTGCACGTTTTAAATCAAAATTATCTTTTGTATATTCATTCCATGGTAGCTCTACCAATGTTTGCAAATAGTTTATATTGTTGCCATATTCAGGTGAGGCAGAATTTGTTCTTTGAAGTTTACCAATTTCTTTATTAAATACATCTTCAACTTCTTTTGACCATTTTTTATCTTTTGCTTTTTTTCTAAGTTCCTCAATTTCAATATCAACGGGATCATCTCCAAGCTCTGTCTGAATAGCTTTCATCTGTTGATGCAAGAAATACTCTTTCTGTTGCTGATCCATATCCAGCTTTACTTTTGACTGAATATCATCTTTTAGTTCAAGTTTTTGCACCTCGGTTGTAAGATGTTCAAGTAACAAAGTAGCCCTTTCTTTTAGGTCATCCATTTCAAGCAATTTTTGCTTCTCAACAGGTGGAATATCACTATTTGAGCTAATAAAATTTATTAAAAATCTTGGATTTTCAATATTCTTTAATGCAAATATTGCCTCTTGCGGAATATGAGGTGAATACTCAATAATTCGAATTGAAATATCAGTTAATGAACCAATTAATGCTTCAAATTCATCATCACTCTTAGGCGGCAACACATCGGTAAGTTCCGTAACTTTCGCATGGAAGTACGGTTTTTCCTTTACAAATTCATCAATTTTAAACCTTTTTACACCCTGAATAATAACCGTAGTTGAATTATCAGGCATTTCCAGGACTTTAATAATTTGCGCCAAAGTCCCAACCTGGTATAAATCATCCTTTTGTGGATCATCTACCTTTGCATCTTTTTGAGTAATTATTCCAATTAACCGATCTTTTTTATAAACATTTTTAATCAGTTTAAGTGATTTTTTTCTACCTACTGAAATAGGAACAATTACCCCTGAAAATAAAACTGTATTCTTTAATGGTAATATTGGTAAAATCTCAGGAACTTTAGAGTTATCCAGCTTTTCATCATTCCCATCTGAAATAATTGGGAGAAAATCAGAATTTTCGTTCATCATACTTGAAATTATCATCTTATGCTTACCTGATTCATTAATAAAACTCATTCTTTATCCTTTTCTGCTATTTTTACAATTTTCGGCATTTTTGACAATCAAACTATAAAAAACAGAGACATCTTGTCATACCTAATAATACAAAGACCAAACACTACACGAATTATTTAAACCCCAATTTATATTATAAATATTTAGTAGGTGATATGAGTTTTACCATTTTATTATAGAAACAAACCACTATGAGTTTGAATTTTAACAATATAGCAATTTGATGATTCTTACTTAAATATTATACTCCTATGTGATTCGTTCGTAAAATCACATATTTTCCTGTGTTTAAATTATTCTTTATTTTTACGCCTAGCTTTATAGTCAATACTTATGCCAAATTAAAGGATATTATTATCCTGAAAGTATTTAAAAAATAAGGAGTCCTCCGATATAAATAATTAAGCCAATAATCATTAAAAACATCGTGTACGGAATTATCTCTTTTGCTTTTAAACCGGTGATACCTAATAAAGGTAATGCCCAAAAAGGTTGTAACATGTTAGTTAATTGATCACCATACGCTAAAGCCATTACAGCTTTTGCTATTGGAACATTTAGTTGTTTTGCGGCCTCAATAATAATTGGTCCTTGCACAATCCACTGTCCACCACCACTTGGAACAAAAATATTAACGATTCCTGCACTTATTAATGTGTAAATTGGAAAAGTGGTTTGTGAAGATATATTTATAAAAAAATCTGTAAACAAAATAGTTAAGCCAGAGTATTTCATAATACCCATTATTCCTGCATACAGAGGAAACTGAATTAAAATCCCCGTACTTCCTACAATTGCTTTATTAACAGCATTTAAAAATCGGGCAATATTTCCATGCATCAACAAAGCTAAGCCGAATAATAAAAAATTGATATAGTTTAAATTTAAAAAGCTTAAATCATCTGCTTTAAATATTTTCCCGATTGCTGTAATTATAAAAACTAATGAAAAAGCAATTGTGAAAATTTTGGAATAGTCTAATTTTTCAGCTCCATGTACATTTTTCCTGTTAATATTATCAAGGGATAAATTTGCGCTTAATTCAAAATGAAAGTTATTACTTTTTTGTGCAAGAAGAAACATACTCAAAGGGAGAATAATAATTAGAGCAATGGAAACAGAAATATTCATTGTCGATAAAATAGTCTCATTTATCAGAACTTGTCCCATTGAATCTACCAAAAAATGATCTGGTTCAGCAATTTTTAGAGGGGCAGAACCTGAAAAGCCACCATGCCAGACCATTAAACCGGAATAACCTGCTGCACCAATTAAAGGATAGTTTAGCTTATTTCCATGTTTCTGAGCTATTTCACCCACTTTTCTTGCTAAAATAGCACCGAAAATTAAACCTAAGCCCCAATTAAACAAGCTTACCAACACAGTTAATAGTGTTACAATAAATGCTGCTTTTGCAGTAGTGTTACAATATTTTACAACTACATTTATTAATTTATTAATACCTGTTGTAAGTGCTAAGGTGTGTCCCAATACCAACATCAGAATCATTTGGGTAGTAAAGGCAAGTAGTTCCCAAAAACCCTTTTCCCAAAAGCCGGTAATATCAATAGCATAATCAGTAATTGAAACCCCAGGATTTGTAAATAATAAAGCAAATATAAAGCTGATAGCTGTTAAAACTATAGCTATGCTAAAAGGTGATGGCAATATATTTTTAAGAAATGTTCCTATTACTTTTGAAATACTCATTAATATTCTTTTCAAATATTTTGATAAGCTATAAATCTTTCTTCTTCAAAATCAAATAAGAAAAATATAAAAATACGGCAATATAAGATAAGCTCAGTACCATATTTACACCAAAGTTCACATCGGTAAACTGGCCACTTGCTTGTGCTGTACTTGTTGCATTTGCAATAGATTCTTTAAGCATCGGATTTGTAAGCATTTTATTTAGTGACGGTGCATCACATAAATTTGAAAGAACTTTAAAAGGTAAGTATTGCCCCCAACTAATTGACATAATAGCAAAAAAAGCCCGAATAATAAGTTCAAAAATATAAGCACCAATAAATACAACCACTGAAGCAGCAATGTTCTTTAAAAGTAAACTAATCAAAAATGCTATTGACATGAACCCTATTGACTGAATAAAGAACACAAATACAAAATATATTTCATGTAAAATATAGTCACTACCCACATTGTTGCTATAAGTAATTCCGATTATCAATGCCGAAAAAAAGCTAATAATAAATGCTACAAATGCAAACAAAGTAATAAGTAGTAATTTGCTTATAAATAGCTCCTGCCTTGAAAGACCATCAATTGAATTTTGGCGAAAGGTTTTAAAATTAAATTCATTTCCTATAAGAATAATTACCAACAATACCAATAATAGATTAAACCAACTTGAGTAGTAAGCAATTGTTTGCCATACAGTTGGGAATCTGAAATAAACATTTATATCAATACCATCAAAATTGAAATTGATTTGAGAACCTATTAGCAGGAAAAAGAAATATATGCCAAAAGTAATTCCGGATAACACCCAGAAAGTACTATATGGTAAAATTTTACTTAATTCAATTTTTAGTAACCTTATCATATGATTTTCACCTAATATTTACATTCTGAAATCCACATTTTTAACAGTTCTGTATCCAAATTTTTATGATATTTATTCCTCTACGAGGATTTCATCATTCTTAAGAACTCCGTTTCAAGTGATTTTTTATATGCTTCAAATTTTGTTAAAATAATATTGTGTTTAAATGCAAATTCATTAACATCCTTAGCTTCAGAATTTTCTTTTAAATCTATGCTTATTTCATTATTAATAATTTCTACCTTTTCGTATAAACCAGAACGTGTCAGCAAATCAAAAAGTTTTTCATTTTCATCTGATGAAACAACAATAGTATTTTTAGATTTTATTAAACTATTTATTTCTCCACTTTGTAATATCCTTCCTTTTCTTAAAATGGCAACATGCGTACAGGTTTTTTGGACTTCAGTTAGAATATGAGATGCAAGAATAATTGTTTTTCCACTTTTTGCCTGATTAAGAATCATTTCTCTAACATCTGCAATTCCTTCAGGGTCTAAGCCATTTGTCGGTTCGTCCAGAATGAGTATTTCAGGATCACCCAACAAAACACTAGCTAAAGCAAGTCTCTGCTTCATTCCTAGCGAAAGAGTATAATATTTTGAATATTTTCTTTCGAGAAGACCTGTTTTTTCAAGTACCTCGTCAATAGAATAAGTATCTACTTTTTTAATATCAGCAACAATTTTCAGATTTTTTTCAAGGCTCAGGTATGAATAAAAATTTGGTGTCTCAAGCAGAGCTCCAAGCTTTTTAGTAGTACTATTTTTTTTAGTATTATACCATTGAAAAAAACCACTATCCTGCTTAATTATTCCCAAAATAACAGCAAGGATAGTGGTTTTACCACTTCCATTCGGACCTAAAATTCCGTATATATTACCTTTATTTATTTTTAATGAAAACCTATTTACTGCTTGCGTATTTCCGTAACGCTTACTAACATCTTCAATTCTTAAAACTTCCACACGATCTCTTGTCAAATGAATATTGAATATTGACTAAAAAGAACAAATTCCTTATTCTTGTAATCAGTATTATTTTACCCAAGAACCCTTATAAAAAATCAAGAGTTTCTTAATTTAATAATTTGATAGCTGATTCAAGGTCAAGCTCAATATTAAAAAGGTTTGTAAAACCAGAAAATTGAAAAACTTCTTTAATATTTTTTTGCAAATTACATAACAATAGTTTTTTCTCTTTTGCAACTTGTTTCTTTAGGCTCATAATTAATATTCGTAAGCCTGAACTATTTATATAATCCATATCATTACAATCTACAATTATATTATTCTCATTTTCATTAATCAACGAACTAAAGTATTTATCAGCACTTTCAGTACTTCCTGCATCAATACGCCCATTTATTGTAACAATAATAGCATTCTCTTTCTTTACGTCTGTAATCTCCATTAGTCAAGGCTTTTTGTTAATGTAACTATATTTTTATTATTACTTCTTCTGTATGAAAAGTTATCTGTAAACTTTTTCACCAAATGAATTCCTAAGCCACCTACACTCCTCTCTTCCAAAGGCTTACCCAAATCATCAGGAGTTTTCATATCAAGCGGGTTAAATTCTTTAGCTCCATCTTTTATTTGTATTCGTAATTTATGCTTTTCAAGTGTAAACCTTATTACAATATCATAATCGTCTTTACCTTTATACCCGTAATCAATAATATTTGTAGCTATTTCCTCAAGTGCCAAGTTCATACCAAAAGCAACATCTTTTGAAATATCCCATTCTTCAGCAAGCTTTGCCAGTTTTTCATTCATTATTTCTAATCCACTGGTTCTACTTTTTATATTAATAATTTTATTTTTCATATACTAAATTTTAGAATTAAGAACTTCGATTTTAGAAAACAGAATAATCTCTACTCTTTTCCATTAAATGTGACAGCTAATATAGTAATATCATCTGACTGTTCAGCATCTTTTGTAAAGTTTTTGATTTCTGACTGAATATCCACGACCAATTGCTTACTTGATGTGGTTTTGGACTTTCTCATTATATCTAAAAGACGTTCTTCAGAAAAAAGTTCTTCATCCGGGTTAAATGCTTCCGTAATTCCATCTGTATAAAGTAAAATCTTATCACCTGGTTTAATTTTACTATGATTTAATTTAAACTCAAACCCATCAAATATTCCAAGTGCTATATTTTGATCTACTTTCATATAATTATATCCATCAGTACTGTTTCCAACAATAGGAGGATTATGTCCAGCATTAACAATCTGCAAATCACCCGTTGTTAAATCAAGTAAACCGCAAAAAGTTGTTGCAAACATTGCGGTATCATTATTTTCAGTTAGTGAGTTATTTACATTGGACAGCACTTCGTTTAAAGGATAATCTCGTTGAGCCTCAGCCTGTAAAAGCGTTTTAGTAATTACCATAAATAATGCTGACGGAACACCTTTTCCTGACACATCTGATATAATAAAACAAAATCGGTTTTCGTCGATGAAGAAGAAGTCGTAAAAATCACCAGCTACCTCTTTTGCAGGTTCCATTACAGCAAAAATATCAAATTCTTTTCTGTCAGGAAATGGAGGAAAAACATGTGGTAACATTCTCTTTTGTATATCTTTTCCAACATTTAATTCACTTTGAATTCGTTCTTTTGCAGCTGTTGTGGTTCTAAGATTTAATATATATTCATTTAAATCTGAAGTCATTTTATTAAATGACCTTGCTAAATCACCAATTTCATCATTTGTTTTTACAGTAATTTGATACGAAAGGTCACCTTTTGAAACCCTGTTAACACCCTTATGTAACTTATCCAAAGGTTTCATCATAAAGGCAGTTGCCCTGTTTAATAAGATAACGGTAATAACAAGCAATAAACTCATCATTAATATTAAGTTTATTTTTAACTCATTAACTGCCTCTTCCGTTTTTTTCATTGAAAAACCTATTCTAAAAGAACCCCAATGCTGACCTTTCACAAAAACAGGAGATGACATTTTCCACATCTCTTCACCTGTATCACGCTGATAAACCTCCCTAAGATATGGTTCAGTTGTATTTTCAGCTGCATTTTTATCGTAATATACCCTTTTAGACCTGCTATTGACATTATCCTCTTTGTAATTCCCAATTAAAGGATGGTTATAAACTGAATTATGAGATGGAGTATATCCCTGATTATCACACAAAACAGCAAATTCTACTTCAGAGTCTTTAAAGAACTCATCCTGTATTGCAATAATCAATGTATCCAACAATAAATCAAGCTGGGTTTTATAGTGGTACTTTTGAATAATGGCAATTTCTTTTTCAGAAACATCATTATACCGAATTAAAATAGAATCAGGCAGAGGAATTGCAATCAAAGTATCATTAAATAGTTCCTCTTTTGTATAAATTTTGTTCTCAATAATATTATCAAGGGTTTCACTCATTATTTTTGCACCTGTTTGTGCAGCAGCAACTCCCTTTTGCAACATCATTTTTTTTAACTGATCAGACCTGTTATTTACAAGGTATATAGTAAAGATTGTTACAATAGATCCCAAAATTATAATTAAGAAAAATGAGAGTCTAAATGAAAGTTTTTTAAACATAAATATTAAAGATCATTCTTATTATTGATTAAAGCTTAAGTTTAGATGTTCTGGGATTCCTTAACTGTTTAATAACTTGTTTTTTGTACATTGGTGATATGTTTATTTGGTTATTCGGTGATGATAAAATCATCAAATAAACGGATAAACAAATAATCAAAATATTATAAGATCAAAAAAACACAGAACATTTAAACCATAGTCTTGATTAACTATAAGGTGTTGGTAAAAAAAGTAGCAATACGTAAAAAACAGTGTTTTTTTGCAAAACTGATTCAAATAAACAAAAAGAATACAAGATAAACAAATTAATTACCCATTTCTGACATAAACTTAATTCTCATTAATCTAATATCGTCTTCGCTATACTCATCTTCTCCCAACTCTATTAATGCATCACTCACTGATTCAGATTCGGCCTCTTTGAAATAATCATAAACTTCGTCCTGATGATCTTCATCCAGTATTTCATTAATATAATAATCGAGATTAATTTTTGTTCCCGAATGCACAATCGCCTCAATTTCAGTCAATAGCACACTCATTTCAAGTCTTTTTGATTCAGCAATATCAACAAGAGATAATTTGCGATCAATACTTTGAATTATATAAACTTTGTTAACGGATTTATTAACTATTGATTTAACCACCATATCTTGTGGTCGTTCTATTCCATTCTCATCTACATATCGTTTAATAAGATCAATAAACTCCTTACCAAACCGAGTAGCTTTACCAACACCAACCCCAGCAATTTGTTTCATTTCATCCATACTTATAGGATATTGTATGGACATATCTTCAAAAGAAGGATCTTGAAAAATTACAAATGGAGGTATGTTTTTTTGTTTAGCTACTTTTTTTCTAAGGTCTTTTAACATTTTAAATAAAGTAGGATCAGCTGAGCCTGCCCCTGGCGTAAAAGAAAAATCTTTCTCCAAATCATCATAATTATGATCTTTTGTTAATTTAACTGAATACGGAGCTTTAACAAACTCCCTCCCTTTTGGTGTAATCTTTAACAAACCATAATTTTCAATATCTTTCTCAATTAATCTGGCTATAAGTGCTTGCCGAATAACACCATTCCAAAATTTCACATCTTCACTTTTGCCAATACCAAAAACATCAATTGTATCATGTTTGTATGATTTAATAGCTGCATTTGTTTGTCCGGAAATAATATTTGCGATATGATCTGACTTATACCTTTCTTTAACTCGACTTACTACATTTAAAACAGTAATAATATAATCTTTACCCTCAAACTGCTCTTTTGGATTCAAACAATTATCACAATTATTACAAGGCTCTATAAGTATCTCGCCAAAATAATTGAGTAAAAGCTTCGGTCTACAAACTGATGATTCTGCATAAGATACTGTTTCCAACAATAATTGCCTACCAATTTCTTGTTCAGCAACAGGTTTTCCCTGCATGAATTTCTCAAGCTTTTGAATGTCTTTATAACTATAAAAAGCTATACATTTACCTTCTCCACCATCACGCCCAGCTCTCCCTGTTTCCTGATAATAACCCTCAAGACTTTTGGGTACTTCATAATGAATTACAAATCGCACATCAGGTTTATCAATTCCCATTCCAAATGCTATTGTAGCAACAATAACATCAACGTCTTCCATTAAAAACTTATCCTGATTCCCCGATCTTGTGGCAGAATCCATACCTGCATGATATGGCAATGCCTTAATTCCATTTACCAGCAGTGTTTGCGCTAATTCTTCAACTTTCTTTCTACTAAGACAATAAATAATACCTGATTTTCCATCATTCTCCTTTACAAATTTAATAATTTGCTTCTCAGGGTTTATCTTTGGTCGAACTTCATAATATAAATTAGAACGAAAAAATGATGATTTAAACACATTCCCATTCAACATACCTAAATTCTTTTGAATATCATGTTGCACTTTGGGTGTAGCGGTAGCGGTTAGTGCAATTACAGGTGCAACACCAATTTCCTCAATTATTGGTCTTATTTTTCTGTATTCAGGCCTAAAATCATGTCCCCATTCAGAAATACAATGAGCTTCATCAACAGCATAAAATGAAATTTCTATCAATCTTAAAAAATCAATATTATCTTGTTTTGTTAATGACTCTGGCGCAACATACAACAGTTTCGTTTTCCCAGATATAATATCCTCTTTTACTTGAACAGTTTGTGCTTTGGTAAGTGAAGAGTTTAAAAAATGGGCTATTCCATCATCATTGCTAAAATTTCTCATAGCATCAACCTGATTTTTCATTAACGCTATCAAAGGTGATATTATAATAGCCGTACCTCCCATAATTAGTGCAGGAAGCTGATATATCAATGATTTCCCACCACCTGTGGGCATTAAAACAAACGAATCGTTACCACTTAATACATTTATTATAGCATCTTTCTGTTTACCTTTAAAATTATCAAACCCAAAATGTTTTTTCAGATAATAATCCAAATTCAAATCTGCCTTTTTTGCCATTTTAATACCTTTTTATTCCTTTCTATTTTTTTTAAAGCTAACAAATGTAATAATAACTCACAAATAAATCTAATAAGAATTTGTCTATAGTAACATTATCAGACTATTTTTCAGACAATATATTTATGAATCCCTAATTGAAATAATGAGCTAATTA
>JAOZNO010000524.1 GCA_029933755.1 Bacteroidales bacterium
CAATGAAACTTTATTTATAAATCTCTACTCTTCGCCTGACGAAGCTTTAGCGTAGTCTGGCGGAGAAAGAGGGATTCGAACCCCCGGAGCTGTTACACTCAACGGTTTTCAAGACCGCCGCATTCGACCACTCTGCCATTTCTCCGCTGCAAAAGTACAATTTTTTTTGAACCCTCAAATTTTTTTTGAAACATTTTTGAAAAAGTTTTTTCCCGAAGCTCAGAACACACACATATCATCCTGTAATACAGAACAATAATGCAAATTAAAACATTGTTTTAGTTGAAAAAAAATAATGAGTATCCCGTATTCTTACCTAAAATATATATCCGTCCTGAAAGGACAGCTAAATTTAGCCCAACGCAACGCCTTGGGCAACATTCACATTTTTTTTGGCGGGCTGAAAGCCCAATTTAATATAACTCACCCTTTTCAGGACGCAAAACACAAAAACCCTATAAATCCCAAGGCGACGCTTCGCTATGCCATTGAGCTAAAATGATTTGGACTTTCAGCCCGGTTAGGTACATAAACGAATACCCATAAAGAAAATTAATAACAAGTCTGCTCCGAATAGTATGACTTTCTGTATTTAGCCGCTAAGCGGATTCTTAATAGGCATATATACAGACTAATACATTTTCGCTTTTAATAGGATTACCCGCTAAGCGGTTTTTCGGAGTGCCGTCAAGTATATTTTGCAGGTCAGTTTAAAAGCAAGAGATAGCAAACCCCTTGGTCTTATTAAACATTTTGTGGACTTTATTAATTTAGCTCATACGTAGTTCAAGCTAACAACTTACTTTTTACCTTTTAGCTTATCTAATTCTAAATTCGCCTTTTTCAAGTCTTCTTCAAATTTCTTCTGGCTTTCTTTTGTTTCTTTCAGAAATTTTTTCAGGATTTTCTCATTTGCAGTCAGCTTATTAGTAGTTTCCTCTAAATCGTTATTTTCGAGCTTCATCCTCTTTTTCAGATCTTCCAGTTCCTGAATTTCCTTTTTGTATTTGGCTTCCTTTTCTACTAATTTCACATTCCGCGACCTCAGTTTACGTTCATTCTCTTTAGCCAATTTAACAGAGTCCTTCATTAGCTTTTCATCATGTTGAGATTTCTCATTGGCCTCCTCTAGTGCATCTTGTTTTTCAGACATTTCTTTCTGAGCAAACTCCAATTCTTCAACATTTTTACGGAGTTCCTCTTCCTGAATAGCCATCATTTCTGCCTGATCAAGCAATTCCTGCTCCAGATTCTTACTTTCCGTTATATTAGTTGCTAAATTTAAGATTTTATAAACCTCACCATCAGCATCCATTATTGGTGTATAAACCTGATGTAGCCAATACATTTTCTCATCAACACTAATGCTTTTAATATCAGAAATAGTTTCACCAGCCCTTAACTTCTTCCAAAAATCTTCTGCCCGAATATGAGCACCATCCATTTTTTCAAAGTCACTTTGGTGCTTGCCAATCATTTCAGCGCGTGTTAGCCCCAATAAATTAAGGAATGCTTCATTGGTATTAATGATATACCCATTTAAATCAAACTCAACAACAAGTGATGAACTATTAATTGCATTTATAATACTGCCCATTTCAGCTTCTCGTCTTGCTGACTCTTCCTGTGTGGCTTGCAGTTCTTCATAATTCTGACGCATCTCTTCTTCTTGCGATGCCATTTCCTCTGCCTGACGCTGTGATTTTTCAAGCAATGTAGATGTTCGTGTATTTATTTTTGCTAATGAAAGTGTAGAAGATATACTTTCAGTAACTCTTTCTACAAAATCAATTTCGTGTTTCTTAAACTTACTAAAAGAAGCAATTTCAATAACACCAAATATTTCATCTTCAAGCTTTAACGGAACAATTAGCAAACTTCGAGGACTCGATCCTCCAAGGCCGGAAGAAATATTTAAATACCCTTCAGGAATATCATTTAAATATACCGTTGATTTTTCAACAGCACACATACCAACAAGCCCCTCTCCTATGTATATCTTTTTATTCTTTTTTCTTTCTCTGTTGTACGCATAAGTTGCAACAAGTTCAAGATGAATATCTTCCTTATTATTGTCATTCAACAAAAATAAACCGGATTGGTTTGAACCAAGAAAATTAACCAAATGTCGAACAATGCTTGCTGTTAACAAATCAATATTACCAGCACTTTGCCTTAAAAGCTCATTAAACTGTGCAAGTCCTTCATTAGACCATTTCCTTAAATCATCTTCATGTTGTCGTTTTTTCTCTTCTGATTGAGACTGAATAAGGTTTGTACGCATACTCAGCAATGAATTACCTAACACATCCTGATCACTCAGTGGTTTAAATTCAACATCATAAACACCTTGTCCTATTGTTTCAGCAAAGCTGGTTGTTTTTTTCAAACCCTCAATAAGTTCATTTATGGCTTTTGTCATATCAAAAACCTCATTTTTTTGCTTCAGCAACAGTAATTTATCCGGAAGTATTCCCTTACTCAAGGGCTGGAGATATTCATTTAATTTGTCAATTGGTCGGGTAATTGAGCTTGAAAATCGAACGATATAGAAAATAATAATTAAAATCAGCAGCCCTATTAAAATCATTAATAACTGAGTACTGTTTTCTAAAGACTCTGCTTTTTTAATGGTAATAGCCTCTACCAACGACTCTATTTCAGGATCAAACTTATGAATTTCAGTTCTTAAAGTATTGTTTAAACCTTTACTTGAGCTCAAGCCAATTAATGCATCCTGTTTTATTAACTGATTAAAATTTTCCTTAAACACATTTAGCTTTGTAATTAAATCATTGTCAGAACTAACTAAAGCTCCAGTTTCACTGACACTTGCAGAACCTAAACTTTCCGTATTTAATCCTGCTCCTAATTGATAACTTAATATATTAATATTTACATCAAATTTAGTAGCATATTGCAAATCTCTGGTAATCAAATAATCCTTAACGTTTTGTATTAAAGCTAAAATTGGCTCTCTTGTGTTTTGTGTATTAACCAATTCAAGTATTTGATTCAGCCCCTTATGAATCGCCCCTATTGTTCCTGAATTTGTAGACCCTCTATGATAAACCTTCTGAGCAAGCTCATGAAAGATTCGTTCATAATTATCATTAAATCCTTTAATTTTTTCCAGATTTTCGTTCAGCTCTAATTTTTCGGTAAGTGGATTATCTTTTAAACGTTCCAGTTTATTGCTAAGTCTGTTATATGACTCTGTATGCTTACGCAGATACCTGTTTTTACCTGACTTAAAAAAACCATCATCTTCAATATAACGAAGCAAAAAATGCTGTTCGAATCGCCTCATAGTTAAATACTCAACAACCAATTCTTTCACAGCTAGATTATAATTATCATAACTCTTAATATCCCTAACTGACCATGAAAACAACAATATAACAACTATAAAAGCAATAATTATAATTCCCAAAAAAATGCCAAACCGGGCTTTTATTTTCAGATTAAATTTCTTCATATATTAATAAATAATCCTGTACGCATATCTAAACTAATAGAAAACAATATAATAAACTTCAAATATAATAATTCCTACGCAATCCATTACACTTTTATAATCTTTTTTTAAATAACTCACTACTAAATGTAAGGAATTGTTAATAATATTAATAAGCCAATACTATTTTCACAAACTAAATTAAATATTCTATACTCAAATTTAATACCGAAAGATAGAAGTTTAATTGTTTTTAGTTTGTTATGTGCAAGCTTAAGTAACATTTAATCATACAAATTATTTGCTATTATCCTCTTTTAGTTTAATTTTGAATACCACAATGCTTTTAAATAAA
>JAOZNO010000525.1 GCA_029933755.1 Bacteroidales bacterium
CGCAGATAAATCAATAGAAGAAATCTGTGTTAATCTGAGATAATCTGTGGATAAAATAAATAAAAACCACAAAATGCTATATCATAGCCAATATAATCGACTACTTAATAACCAATTAAATATAATAATAGTATTTTTTTAAATTATATAGATATGAAAACAATATTAATAACAGGTGGTGCAGGATTTATAGGGGCAAATTTTGCTCCTTATTTTCATGACAAATATTCTGATTATCACATAGTTAATCTTGACAAGTTAACTTATGCAGGAAATTTGGATAATCTAAAAGAAGTAGAAAACAGCCAACGTTACACATTTATAAAAGGCGATATCTGCAATAGAGAATTAATTGAATTTATATTTGACAATTATGATATAAGGGGAGTGATACACTTTGCAGCTGAATCGCATGTTGATAATTCAATTGAAGGGCCCGAAGTATTTATAAATACAAATATAAATGGCACTTTTACTTTGCTTGATGTTGCACGAAAATACTGGCTGGAATCACCTTTTAAGTATAAAGAAGGATACGAACAATGTCGCTTCCACCATATATCAACTGATGAAGTTTATGGTACTTTAGGTGAAACGGGTTTATTTGAAGAAACAACACCTTATGCACCAAACTCCCCCTACTCTGCTGCAAAAGCTTCATCTGATTTTATTGTACGGGCCTATCATCATACCTACGGTATGGATGTTACGACAAGTAATTGTTCTAATAATTATGGTCCCAAACAACATAACGAAAAACTAATTCCTGTAATTATTCGTAAAGCGTTAAATGGAGAAAATATACCAATATACGGTGATGGGAAAAATATTCGTGACTGGTTATACGTATTAGATCATTGTAAAGGTATTGACTTAGTTTATCATAAAGGTAAATCAGGTGAAACATACAATATTGGTGGTAGAAACGAAAAAACAAATTTAGAAATTGTAAACCATATCTGTGAAATTTTAGATAAAAAGAAACCAAAAGATAATGGTAGTTACAAAAATCAAATTACTTTTGTGCAAGATAGAGCCGGGCACGACAGAAGGTATGCTATTGATGCCACTAAAATTGAAAATGAATTAAGTTGGAAAGCTAACGAAGATTTTAAAAGTGGTATTGAACTGACTATTGATTGGTATTTAAAACAATATTCATTATAATATAGTGCATAAAGAAAAAATTAGACATATTATTGAGCAAGGCGAAGGTATTTCAATTGAGTTTAAAAAAGCTGGAAAACAGCTACCAATAAACTTATTTGAAACAGTTTGTGCATTTCTTAACCGCAAAGGTGGAGAAATTCTGTTAGGTGTTGATGATGATAAAAAAATTCATGGAATCGAAAATGATAAAACAGAAATATTTTGCAAACAGATAGCAAACCTTAGCAATAATCCACAAAAACTGTTCCCATCATTTCTGTTAGAGCCTCAGGTAATAGAATTTGAGAACAAGAAACTAATCTATATATTTATTCCGATATCATCACAAGTACATAAAACAGCCAATAAAATATATGACCGTAGTGTTGATGGAGATTATATACTTAATTCTGATACTCAAATAAAACAAGTTTATACAAGAAAATCTGCTGATTATTCTGAAAATAGGATATATCCTTTTCTTTACGAAAGTGATTTTGCAGATGGTGTTGTTGATAGGGTTCGTAAAATAATACGAATATATAGACCAAATCATCCATGGAATGAACTTTCAAATAAGGATTTTTATAAAACTGCAGGTTTATATAGAAAAGACATGGTATCGGGTGAGGAAGGATTTACAATGTCGGCTCTTCTATTATTTGGAAAACCTGAAACTATTTCAAGTGCTATTCCCCATTATAAAGTAGATGCCCTCCTAAGAGTTGAGAATTTAGATAGGTATGATGATAGGGAAAACATAAGATGTAATCTTGTTGAAGCTTACGATAAATTAATGAATTTTGTAGCTAAGCATTTACCAGATAAGTTTTATCTTCAAGACGATCAACGTATATCATTAAGAGAAAAAATATTTAGAGAGATAGCAGCAAATATTTTAATTCATAGAGAATACACAAATGCTTTTCCTACAAGTTTTATTATTTATAAAGATAAGGTGGAATGTAAAAATGCAAATAAACCTCATTTAATAGGACAATTAACACCTGGTAATTTTGAACCATTTCCTAAAAATCCTCATATTGCACAAATATTTACACAAATGGGACGCTCAGAAGAGTTAGGAACTGGTGTACAAAATGTATTTCGTTACAACAAAATATATTCAGATACAGATAACAATGAATTTATTGAGGATGATATTTTTGTTACTACAGTACCTTTAAAAATACTTAAAGAGTTAAATGTGCCTTTAAATGTGCCTTTAAATGTGCCTTTAAATGTGCCTTTAAATGAAAGACAAAAAAAAATAATCCATATAATTAATGATAATTCAAAAATTACTCAGATAGAATTATCAGAAACTTTTAATGTTAATAGAGAAACAATAAAACGTGATATTAATAAACTGCAAGAAGCAAATATTATTGAACGAATAGGAAGTAAAAAAACAGGATATTGGAAAATAGCTACTTAACAGATAATTAATGTATAATAAAACATGTAAATCCTGTTAATCTTGTCTGACTTATTATGTAGTATCTTAGATAAAAAAAACTAAAAATAACAGAAGTTACAAAAATCAAATTACTCTTGTACAGGATAGAGCTGGGCACGACAGAAGATATGCTATTGATGCTTCTAAAATTGAAGATGAGTTAAACTGGAAAGCTGATGAAGATTTTGAAAGTGGAATTGAAAAGACTATTGATTGGTATTTGAATAAATTCTAATATTGACGGCACTCCGATAAGTGTCGGTGTGAGTATTTCTGCAAAAATCAAACAATAATATCATCTCGTAATCAGATAATTAGCAGATTCACGCCGACACTAAAACACATAAATTTGAGTATTTTAGACTTTTCGGAGCAGACTCAATATTAATTACTACTTTTATATTTATTTTATATCAAAATCATAAATATAATGAATCGTACAATAAACAATGTAATTAAAGAAGTAGTTAAAATTATTCTTAAACATAGTAAACCAGAAAGAATATATCTTTATGGTTCGCAAAATACGGGTGAGGCTAACAGGTCAAGTGATATTGATATTGCCTATGAAGATATAAACTTTAATGAACATTATTTAATTGATGAGGAAATAGAGAAATTAGATACTTTACAAAAAATAGATTGCAAAAATATTGCAAAAAGTGAAGAACGGTTTAAAAATAGGATAAAATCAACAGGAAAAGTACTTTATAGTGGCTCAAAAAAATTAAGAGCACAAGATGGCCTATATAATTTCACCAAAGCTTTTAATAAATATGCAAAAGTTGTAGATAATGAAAAAATGTATATAGAAGAAGGTTTTGAAGACATTTACCTTGATCTGGTGGTAAAAAGATTTGAGTTTACTTTTGAAATGGCATGGAAAGCATTAAAGCGGTATTTAAGTTATATTGGTATTGAAGCTAAAAACCCACGTAGTGTTTTCAAAGAGGCTTATGCTCAAAGTATAATTAACGATGAAGATATTTGGTTAAACATGATTGAGCAACGAAATCTTTCATCACATATTTACGACGAATCTGAAATTTCTGAAATCTTAGATAAGAAGCAAAAATTCAAACATGCTTTTCAACTTTTAAAAGAAACATTTGAAAAAGAGATTGAGGAATAATAAACGTTGGCTTAAGTTTAAATGTTCTGGGATATTTGCACAAAATATAGCTTTTG
>JAOZNO010000018.1 GCA_029933755.1 Bacteroidales bacterium
CCAAATTATTGTAAAAGGGATGACCTGCAATCAAGCAAGTAGAGGGTGTTCAAAATATTATAGTAAATTTGAGTGAATCAATTGCTGTTATTGAAAGTAATAATATTAAGCTTGAAGAGATTAAGAAGAGTGTTGAGAGTGTTGGTTTTGAGTATGGTGGAATTGTAAACTAGTGATTTATGTGCTGATGCCGGAAAATTGTCTATTTGTCTCGGTTTGTTGTGTATAGACTGCCAACTTATCTATTGATTTTCCATTCTAATAATCATCAATTATTCCCAAGATACCCTTTTTGCTGTACTATGATTTTTTCAAATTTGCTAACTGCGCTATTTACCTTTTTAAGCTTGTAGGATATATCTTTGTCTGTAGTCTTAACCTTAGCATAGTGCTTTTTAGCAATATTCAGATTTTTCTCAATTAAACTTAGTTCTGACATTAATTTTGAATTACTTACTTTTTTTCCTTTTGTTTTTTTCTGTTTTAACTCGTAAAACTCATTTAGCTGTTTAACCGCTTCATTATAATAATAATTGCCGGAATTTAAGTTTTTTATTTCCTCATTTTTTCGCGCTATTTTTATGTATTCGCGTTCATGGTTTAACTCCGTTAATACAAGCTTGTTTTTTTTACCATTCGATTCTATTCTTCTAACTGTATTTATTTTTTGTTCAATTACAGGTAATTTAACATATATTTTAATCGTATCCTTATAATAGAATCTTTTTTGAACATTATTATTTGTTGTTCCAAAATCAAACTCATCATATTTAATTGGAAAAGAAAGTAACTGCCACATTGGGTCAAAGGGTATATGGTCAACTATAAATACAGCAGGTTCTACCATGAAATATTTTAATTTGAAGTCGTTTTTGTATTGTCCCCTGTATAAATAGCCTGCGCCCCAGGTCACATCTACTAAATACCATGTACTATCTATTTCTATCACATTCCAGACATGAGCAAGATTCATAACTTTTTCATATTCTTTACCATAACCGCTTACTACATACGATTTTAAACCAGCTAAGCGGCTAAGCTCATGAAAAAGTTCTGAGTAATGCTGACAAACACCTTTTCTGTGTTTCATTACTTCGTTTACTATTTCTTTAGTTGAAAAGTATTTTCGATTTTGATTTTTTTGATTTACATCATAGCGAATGTTTTTCCCTACCCAAAAATAAATTGCAGCAAATTTCTCATCTTCTTGTTCAAAAGCACTTGTCAGGTATTTGCTTAATGCTTCAGTAGATTTAGTGCTTGAGTGTGGCGTGTTGGCTACATGTTCTTCAATTTTTTTAAAATCAATTGAAAATACAGATTGCTGAAATATCAGCAGACAGATTAAAATAGTTTTTTTAGAATTTTTCATTTTAAATGAAATCGTTATCTATTGCAAAAGTAGCCTATAATTATTGATATGTGGCAGACAGCCTAATTTTATTGTGTTTAAATAGAATTTAGCTGTAAATAGTATGAGGAATAATTAAAAAGAATGGATTTTTTGAGTGTCAATAATATAGTATTATATGTGACTATTTAGAATGGTTCTTAATTATAAACTGTGTTAAAATTAGTTAAAATTATTTAGGATAATCATATCTAAATATATATTTTTGCTTTCGTCAAAATTAGAAAGAACAATATTATTTAAATTTATTTTAGAATCATATGCAGACAAAATTGGTTTACGCTCAAAGAATCAATAAGTTAATAGCTCTTTTTTTACTGCTGCTTATTTATAATGTTTCTGATGTTTTCAGTCAGAAAACCCCTGAAGATAATTTTAAAACTTGTGCTGCCTGTCACTCCATTGGTGAAGGAAGAAAAATTGGTCCGGATTTAAAAGGTGTAACCGAAAGGCGGGATGAAGTATGGCTTATCAAATTTATACAGTCATCTCAAACAATGGTAAAGGCTGGTGATGCAGAGGCGGTTAAGATTTTTGATGAGTATAAAATTCCAATGCCTGATAATGCATTTAGTGAGGAGGAAGTTAAGGCTTTACTAAACTATATTGAAACTTTTGACCCTAATGCTGTTGTTAAAGTGAAAAAAACAGTAAAAGCGGATCCTAACTTTCTTGAAAATGAAAAAAGTAATTTGCCAAAAAATACCAAAGGCTTATTCTATTTAAGTATAATCATATTGGTTCTGTCAATTTTTGATTTAACAGTTACAAAGTTTCTAAAAAAGGCAGTTTTAGTTCATGTAACACTTATTGTGTCTGCATTATTTGTTATGTCGATGGTAACTTATCAGGAAGCTGTAAATCTTGGTAGATATCCGGGATATGAGCCTGATCAGCCTATTGCATTCTCACATAAAGTACATTCAGGTGAAAATCAAATTGATTGTGAATACTGTCATAGCGGTGCTATGGATAGTAAACGCTCAGGAATTCCTTCGGCAAACGTATGTTTAAATTGTCATAATGTAATAAAAGAGGGTGCAAATACGGGAACTGCTGAAATTGCCAAAATTCATAAAGCTGTTGAGGAAGGGAAAGCTATTGAATGGGTGAAAGTTCATAATTTGCCGGATCATGTTTACTATAACCATGCACAGCATGTTAATGCTGGACAAATGGAATGTGAAGAATGTCATGGGGATGTTGAAAATATGGGCAGGTTGCAGCAAGTTAATGATTTAAGTATGGGATGGTGTTTAGACTGCCATCGTCAAAAATATATTGATATTGATAACAAATATTTCGGTAATCAGTATAAGCAATACCACGATGAAATTGCTAAGGGTATGAGAAAAGGTGTTACTGTTTCTGAAATAGGTGGTGAGAATTGTGGAAAATGTCATTATTAGATATAAGACAAAAGATTAAAAAAAGACAAAAGTAGGCAGTACTCAGTCTTCAGTAGGCAGTTTACTTACCTAAATTTATAGAGTGTCTAAATGCCTTTAGTGGCTTAAATAAAGATAAAAGCTTTGCGACTTAGTAGCTTTGCGAGAAAAAAATTGCGAGAGAAAAAACATAAGATACATGAAAAAATACTGGAGAAGTCTGAATGAGTTACAAGGAGATCTGAAAGTTGATTCAGATCCTGAATTTTCAATAACTGGAATTAATGAAGATGAAGTAAAAGGAACCGGGAAAACAAATAGAAGGGACTTTCTGAAAATGTTGGGTTTTGGTGTTGGCTATGCCACCTTGGCTGCCAGTTGCGAGACACCTGTACATAAAGCAATACCTTTTTTAATAAAACCTGATGAAATTACACCTGGAATAGCCAATCATTATGCCTCAACCTTTTTTGATGGTAATGATTATTGTAGTGTGGTGGTGAAAACACGTGAGGGTAGGCCTATTAAATTAGAAGGTAATAAATTATCAGGCCTTACTCAGGGCGGTACAACGGCTAGAGTACAAGCTTCAGTACTTAATCTGTACGATTCAGCACGATATGAAAATCCAACAAAAAGAGCTACGGATATTAAATGGGAAGATGCTGATAAAGAAATTATTGCTGAATTGCAATCAATAGCTGAAAAAGGTGAAAAAATCGTCATTTTTAGCTCAACCGTAATTAGTCCTTCTACAAAAAAACTATTTGCAGACTTTATTGAAAAATATCCTTCAGCACAGGTTGTTTATTATGATGCTGTTTCTGCAAGTGCAATTTTAGATGCAAATCAAAAATCATTCGGGAAAAGAATTTTAGCAGATTATCGTTTTGATAAGGCAGAACTAATTGTCAGTTTTAATGCTGATTTTCTAGGTAACTGGATTTCGCCAATTGAATTTACTAAGCAATATAGTTCTAAACGCAAGTTAGAAAAAACAAACCCGGGCATGTCAAAACATGTTCAGTTTGAGTCAACAATGACACTTACTGGTAGTAATGCCGATTATCGCATTCCGGTAAAACCATCTGACGAAGGTGCTTTACTTATTGAATTATATAATAAACTTGCTGCAAAATCGGGCAAAACAATTTTAAGTGGTGGAAATGCCATCGTTAATGTTGATTCTTTAGCTGATGAACTTTGGGCAAAAAAAGGTAAATCATTGGTAGTTTGTGGAACGAATGATGTGAATAATCAATACATTGTTAACGCCATTAATCAACTACTTGACAATTACGGAAAAACAATTGATGTAAATTCGCCATTATTACTTAAGCAAGGAAACGATGAAGAGGTTAAAGCTATTGTTGGGGAAATGAATGCCGGCAAAGTTTCAGCTATTTTCTTCTATAACGTAAATCCTGCTTATGATTATCCTGAAATGGATGAGTTTGTTACTGGTTTGAACAAAGTAGGCTTAAGTGTATCATTTGCCAGTGCGAAAGATGAAACTTCTAAATTAACTAAATACAGCTTACCTGATAATAATTATCTTGAAAGTTGGAATGATGCAGAACCTAAAGTAGGCTTATATAGCCTTGGGCAACCAACCATTCAGGAATTATTTAACACTCGTCAGGTTCAGGATAGTTTTTTGAAGTTTATAGGAGCAGAAACTAGCTATTACACATATCTGCAAAAATTCTGGGAAACAGAAATATATACTAAACAAAGTGGTTTAATTGACTTTACTTCGTTCTGGAATAATAGTTTGCATAATGGTGTATTTGAAACCGCTAATGAAGCAGCAACTTTTGAATTTAATAGTGATGGACTAGCAGATGCTGCAAAAAATGTAATAAGTGCAGGTTCGGGAATTGAACTTCAGATATATGAAAATATAGGAATTGGTAACGGGACCTATGCTAATAATCCTTGGTTACAGGAATTACCTGATCCGGTATCAAAAGTATGCTGGGATAATTATTTGGCTGTTTCCTATAATTATGCAAAAGAAAAGGGCTTAGAACTTGGTGATTTGGTAAGTGTAAATGGTAAATTCGAATTACCTGTGCTAATTCAACCTGGTCAGGCTGATGAAACTGTTGCCATTGCAATGGGGTATGGTAGAACAAATGCGGGACTTGCCGGTGATAATGTAGGACAAAATGCTTTTGCATTAATCAATAATTCGGGTAATAATAAAGGCTACTTTATTTCTGATGTTAAAATAGAAAAAGTTGCAGGTAACCAAAAGTTAGCTCTTACACAGGAATATCATACCATGCAGGGACGTAATATTGTTCGTGAAACTTCTCTTGATGAATATGTAAAGAATCCTTCTTCAGGTAATGAAGCACATCTTCATGCTGAGGAACATTCAACCACCTTATATCCAAAGCCTGAATTTAAAGGACATCACTGGGGTATGGCAATTGATTTAAATGCATGTACGGGTTGTAGTGCATGTGTTATAGCTTGTCAGGCAGAAAATAATGTTCCTGTTATTGGTAAGGAAGAGGTTATTAATCGAAGAATTATGCATTGGATGCGTATTGATCGATATTATTCTGACATGGCAGGAAATCCTGAGGTATTTAATATGCCTGTTATGTGTCAGCATTGTGACAACGCACCATGTGAAAATGTTTGTCCGGTGGCAGCAACACCTCATAGTGATGAAGGATTAAACCAAATGGCTTATAACCGTTGTATTGGTACAAGGTACTGTATGAATAACTGTCCTTATAGGGTACGTAGGTTTAACTGGTTTCAGTTCACTAATAACGAAAAATATTCATTTACGGATAATCTTGATCTTTCAAAAATGGTGTTAAACCCTGATGTATTGGTTAGAACACGTGGAGTTGTTGAAAAATGCACACTATGTGTACAACGTATTCAGGAAGGGAAATTAAAAGCTAAGAAAGAGAACAGGGCTTTAAAAGATGGAGAAATTCAGCCGGCATGCCTTCAGTCTTGTGCAGCGGATGCAATTATATTCGGTGATTTAAATGATAAAGAAAGTAATATAACCAAAGCATATGATAATGAACGAAATTATCATTTACTTGAGGAATTACATACTCTACCAAGTGTTGGATACTTGACTAAGGTAAAGAATAAAGACAAGGACGATTTTATAGCTTAATTTTAGAAGAAGTAGTTTGACAAAATTA
This sequence comes from Bacteroidales bacterium, assembly GCA_029933755.1. Lineage (GTDB taxonomy): Bacteria > Bacteroidota > Bacteroidia > Bacteroidales > NBLH01 > NBLH01. Next base: position 5,982 of record JAOZNO010000018.1, read on the forward strand.
TTTATGTGTTTTATTAATCTAAGGTGTTGATTAAAAGAATATATGAATCTAAATAAATAGGTCTGAGACCTTATTACCCGGTTTTCCGGAATAAATAATAAATAAAACAGAATATATGTACGACGTTAAAGTTAGAGGAAGTTTAATCGAAGGTAATAAAAGTTATCATCAAATTTCCGAGGATATATCAAAACCTGTTGAAAATAAACCGCCAAAATGGTGGTATATTGCTATGTCAATATCTACAATTATGTTATTGGGTGGTATTTGGGCTGTTTATATTACCATTTCAGAAGGAATTGGAACATGGGGCTTAAATAATTCTGTAGCATGGGGTTGGGGGATTATTAACTTTGTATGGTGGATAGGTATTGGTCATGCAGGAACTGCTTTTTCTATATTCCTTTTAATTTTGAGGCAAAAATGGCGAACATCAATTAATCGAGCTGCAGAAGCAATGACAATTTTTGCTGTATTAGCAGCCGGTTTATTCCCAATGATACATATGGGGCGAATTTGGTTTGCTTTCTATATTTTCCCATATCCAAACACAAGAGGTCCACTTTGGTTAAACTTTAACTCTCCTCTTTTCTGGGATGTAGTGGCCATTAGTACTTATTTAATGGTTTCAGCTACTTTTTGGTATGTAGGTATGATACCTGATTTTGCAACCATTAGAGACCGAGCTAAAAAAACTGGCAGTAAAATTAGAGAGGGTATTTATGGTATGATGTCTTTTGGTTGGGATGGATCAACAAGAACATGGCTAAGGTATGAAACCTTGGCTGCAATTCTTGGTGGTTTAGCAGCCCCATTGGTTATTTCGGTACACTCGATTGTGTCTATGGACTTTGCAACATCTGTTATGCCGGGATGGCACACAACAATATTCCCACCCTATTTTGTAATTGGTGCAATATTCTCAGGTTTTGGAATGGTGCTTACACTTATGATTATCATTCGGAAAATGTATAAGTTTCAAGAGTATGTTACTAAAGATCATATTAATGCCATTGGACGTATTCTTACATTTATTAGTTTAATAATGGGAACGGCATACATGACAGAAATCTTTATTGCCTGGTATTCTGGAAGTGAATATGAATTTTACACATTCTTTATGAATAGAATTACTGGTGATTATTATTGGGCCTTTTATATTATGATTACCTGTAATGCAATTATACCTCAATTATTTTGGTTTGAGAAGGTTAGGACTAATATCACCTTGGTTTTTATTATCTCAATATTTATAAATATTGGAATGTGGTTTGAACGATATGTAATTGTTGTTACATCACTTACAAAAGATTATCTACCTTCGGCCTGGGCTGACTATTCACCATCGTATATTGAGATAATGTTCTATCTTGGTACTATTGGTTTGTTCTTAGTTGGTGTACTTGGGTTCTTTAAATTTATCCCAATGTTTGCTGCTAGTGAGATAAAAGGTATTTTAAGATCAACTTCTGAAAAACCTGTAAGGTTAGAAGATAATTAGAAAGTAGTAAATTAAATATTGTTGACTGTGGCAATTTAAACAACTGGTAATTCAGATAATGAACAAGACAAACAGACATTTTAATTACTAATGACCAATGACTAATTACAAAATATGAGCTATGCAAAAAAATATAATTGGAATTTACAAAGATGAAACCCTAATTGCTCCGGTAATTAATCAATTACGTGAGCAGGGTGTTGAGGTAAAGGATGTTTATACACCATTTCCGGTAAATGATATAATTGAGGCAATGAAGTTAAAGACTAACTTCCCATATTTTGCTTTTGCTTTTGGTGTAATTGGGTTTAGCCTAACTTTTCTCTTTTTATACTGGACTTCTGCTATAAGTTATCCATTAGTTCTTGGTGGAAAACCATACCTTAGTTTATCATTTGTGGTTATTATATTTGTTATGGTAATAAATGTTACGGTAACAGGTTCACTTATCGCTTTTTTTGTTAGAGAAAAGAAAGGGCCGGGCACTAAACCAAAATTTGATTCGGAAGATGTTAATGATGATAAATTTGTTGTATTTATTGACAAAACAGCAAAAATGACAGATGATGATTCTGCTAAAATTTCAGATATTTTGAGAAGTAGTGGTGCCGTTGATGTTAAAGAAAATGTATAATATAGAAATTACTTATTATTAAATAATTAATTACCAGTTTCTAATTACAAATAATAGAAAGATGCATATCAAAAACAAAATAACTATTTTATTTAGTCTTGTACTTGTATTAGTACTTTCATCATGCAACCATGATCGAAATACACCGGGCGCACAATATATGGATGATATGGTAACAGCTATATCTTATGAAGATTATAGCCCTAATCCTATTTTTGCAAACGGACAAACAGGGCAATTACCCGTTGAAGGAACTATTTCAAGAGGTCACATGCCTTATAGTTTTTCAAAAACTCCTGAAGGGCAAACACTTGCTGGTGAGCAACTAGTTAACCCTTTTAAAGATAAAAAAGATGTGTTGGAAAAGGGTGAAAAACAATATAATATCTATTGTCTGATTTGCCATGGAGATGCCGGTAAAGGTAATGGAACATTATATGAGAGCGGAAAATTTACTGCTCTACCATCGGATTTAAGTGACGATCGTATAAAAAATATGCCAGACGGAGAAATTTATCATATAATTACAAAAGGCTCGATCTCTGGTTTAATGGGTGCACATGGACCTCAGATTAAACCTGAAAACCGTTGGAAAATAATAACATTTATTAGGGATAGATTTTAAAGAATAGTAAACGTAGATACTGCTTAAAAGAAAAGTTTTATAAGTAAATAATATAACATGATGGAGAATAGATATACCGTTTCACCCAAATTAAAATATACATCATTTGCTCTAATGGCCATTGGGGTAATTGCACTTGGAATAGGGTTCTCAACTGGTGCAGATCGTGCCTGGGCAAACGTACTGCTGAATAGCTATTATTTTCTTTCTCTAGCTGTTGGTGCATCTTTCTTTTTGGCATTACAGTATATTACACAGTCGGGTTGGTCGGCTATGTTTAAACGTATTCCTGAAGCAATGGGAACATATATACCCGTTGGTGCAGGCATTTTACTATTATTTTTAATTTTTGGATCACATTCAGTTTATCACTGGACACATGCCGATGCAGTAGCAAATGATGAATTATTACAGCACAAAGCTTCTTATTTGAATCTTAGCTTTATGATTATTAGGTATGTGCTATTTGTTGGTTCATGGGTGTTGTTGGCTGGTATGCTAAGAAAGTATTCATTGAGAGAAGATGAGGTTGGTGGTACAAAATACTTCAAGAAAAGTGAATTTTTATCAAAAATATTTATTTTTGTATTGGCTTTTACTTTTACACTAGCTACAATTGACTGGATAATGTCGGTTAACCCACATTGGTTTAGCACCCTTTTCTCAGCAAAGAATTTTATGACCGCATTTTTCCATGGTGCTGCAATTATTACCTTAATTGCGATATTACTAAATAGGAATGGTAATCTACCGGGATTAAACAAATATCATTTACATGATTTCTCAAAATACATATTTATGTTGAGTATTATTTATGGATATTTATGGTATTCACAGTATTTTCTTATTTGGTATGCTAATATACCTGAAGAAACAGTTTATTATACAACATTAATACATGGTGGTTGGAAATCATTATTTATTGCGGATATTGCTATCAATTGGGCTTTCCCATTTTTATTTTTGATGTTAAATGTAATTGCTAAAAATGCAAAAGCTTTAATGTTTACTGCAATTATTTTATCAATTGGGCAGTGGATTGACTTATATTTGCAAATTATGCCTGGCTCAACAGGTGTTAATGTAATTGGTTTTGTTGAAATAGGTTCTTATCTAGGGTTTTTAGGACTGTTTATTTTCGTTGTGAGCAGATCTTTATCGAAAGCATCTTTAGTTCCCAAAAATCATCCTTATTTGCAAGAAAGTACCGCTCATAAACTACATTAATGTAATGTGCTAATTATTATATATATAAGCCTTAGAGATAAGGCTTTTTTTATGAACATATGTTGTCTATCATATATTTACATATTAAATAATATATAGATTCCTATGCATATCAAGGAAATTAATTTGTAACTTTGGTTCGTAAATAAATAAAACTAATTTAAATATATATAATTATGTCTACATTAAAAGATCGATTAAGACAAAAAATTGAAGAACACAGACCAAGAACAACTAGATTGTTAAAAGAATTTGGTGATGTTAAAGTTGGGGAAGTTACTATTTCTCAGGCAATTGGTGGAGCTCGTGGAGTAAGATCATTAGTTACGGATATTTCCTATTTGGATCCAATGGAAGGTATACGGTTTCGTGGAATGACTATTCCTGAAACTATGGCTGCTCTTCCAAAACCTCCAGGCAAAGATTATCCTTATGTTGAAGGTTTTTGGTTTTTACTTTTAACCGGAGATATTCCTACGGAGAAAGAAGCATTGGAATTGGTTGAAGACTTTAAATCAAGAAGTGCAATACCACAGTATGTTATTGATATTTTAAGAGCAATGGCTAGGGATTCGCATCCAATGGTAATGTTCTCGACTGCTATTTTGTCAATGCAGAAAGAAAGTAAGTTTGCTGCGTTTTATGAAGCGGGTTATGATAAAATGACTGCTTGGGAGTCAATGTATGAAGATTCAACTGATTTGTTAGCTAAACTTCCTGCAATTGCAGCTTATATTTACAGAATGAAATTCAAAGGTGATACGCATATTACACCAAATACTAATTTGGATATGGGTGGAAACTTTGCTCATATGATGGGTATTGCTGAGCCTTATGATGATGTTGCACGTATGTACTTTATCTTACATTCTGATCACGAATCAGGAAATGCTTCTGCACATACTACACACTTGGTTGCGTCTACATTATCAGATGCATATTATTCATTATCAGCTGGTTTAAATGCATTGGCAGGTCCTCTTCATGGATTGGCAAATCAGGAAGTTTTACGTTGGTTACAAGGTGTAATGGATAAGCTTGACGGAGTTGAGCCAACTGAAGAAATAATGAAGAAATTTGTTTGGGATACATTAAATGGTGGTCAGGTAATTCCAGGATTTGGACATGCTGTACTGCGTAAAACAGATCCTCGTTACCAATCACAACGAGAGTTTTGTGAAAAACATTTACCGAACGACAAATTATTTAAGTATGTTGACATGTTATATCGTGTTGTACCTGATATTTTGGTTGAACAAGGTAAAGCTAAGAATCCATGGCCAAATGTTGATGCTCAATCAGGAGTTATTCAGTGGTTTTATGGATTAAAAGATTTTGATTTCTATACTGTACTATTTGGAGTAGGTCGTGCTATTGGTGTATTAGCGAATATTACCTGGGATCGTGCTTTGGCATATCCTTTAGAAAGACCAAAATCGTTGACTACAGATATGCTTGAAGATATTGCAGGTATTAAAAAGTAAATAGATTACCTTTTTTAAAATAAAGAAATCCCCGAAAGGGGATTTTTTTGTATAACAGCTCTCCTGAGCTGTTTTTTTATTTTATGCAATTTATAAGTGTTTAGATGTCATAATTTTCAAAAAATAATAAAAAAAGTAAAATCCTTGCAGCATTTGCTATCTTATTTACGTATTGGTAAAAAAGAAACCTAAAACATATAAAAATGAAAAGTACATATCTATTAATAATTGTATTCCTTTTTGTCTCAGTTATAACATCTTGTAAAAAAGAGACTGTTGAACTTGAATATAAAGAGATAATCTTAAACAAAGTTGGGGAACAACTGGTTGCAGCTGATAATAGCTTCGGTTTTGATTTGTTAAAAACGCTTACGGCTAAAACTGATGAAAAAGAAAATCTGATGATTTCTCCTTTAAGTGTTTCTCTGGCATTATCAATGACATATAATGGTGCTGATGCTGAAACAAAAACAGCAATGGAAAACACATTACGCTTTGACGGTTTAACAATGGATGATATAAATATAAATAACAAGCAACTATCTGAAGCATTGATGAGTGTTGATAGCAGGGTTGATTTTAATATTGCAAATTCTATTTGGTACAGAAATAATTTTTCTGTATTGCCTGATTTTATTAGTACCAATAAGAGTTTTTATGATGCTGAAGTAAAAGCGCTTGATTTTTCTAGTCCTTTGGCAAAAGAGACTATCAATAATTGGGTTGCAGATAAAACTAACGATAAAATAACAGAGATTGTTGATGATATTCCTTCTGATATAGTAATGTATCTTATAAATGTCATTTATTTTAAAGGCAGCTGGAAATACCAGTTCGAAAAATCCGAGAATATAATAATGCCTTTTTACCACTCTGATGGGACAAATAAGGATGTGGAAATGATGACCCAAACTGCCGATTTGAGAAAAATGGCCAATGAAGATTTTTACTTAATAGAATTAGCTTATGGACAAGGGAATTTTGTGATGGATTTGTTTCTGCCGAATGAAGATAAAGACGTTTTAGATATTATTGCTAATTTAAATCCAGAAAATTGGAATAGTTGGATGAATGAGCTTAGTGCGCCATATAAAACAACGATTGTTTTGCCCCCTTTTAAATTTGAGTATGAGCAATTATTAAATGATGTGCTTATTGATATGGGAATGGGTGTTGCATTTAATGAGAACGAAGCTGATTTTTCAAAAATAAATGCAGATAATCAATTATTTATTTCTAAAGTGAAACATAAAACTTTTATTGAGTTAAATGAAGAGGGAACAGAAGCTGCTGCTGTGACATCTGTTTCTATTGGATTAACAAGTGTGGGACCTGGTGGTGAGATTATTTTTGATAAACCATTCATGTTTGTAATCCGTGAACTTAGTACCGGCGCAATTTTGTTTATGGGGATTGTTGAAAATCCGGAAAGATGAAACAAGTGATGAGTCTAGTCTAAAAAGGTATAATGTCTGAAAAAGACCACTGACAGGGTTTGTTAATTAGCTGTTTCACGGATGTTTTACTTTTTAGTGTTTTAAATATAACCCTGTCAGGGGTTTTTAGACTAAGCTCAATGATAGTTAACTTAATAATTATTCTGTCTCTTTTTTCTTGTGAAAAACAGGATATTTTAAAAGGTACACTGGGCTGTATTGAAATAAGAATAAATAAAATTGCCAGTGATCCAGTTTGGAATCCACCTGCAAAAGTGTATAGCTATGAATATAATGGACAACCGGTTTTCTATTTTCCTGCAAGATGTTGTGATATTCCAAGTGAACTTTATGATGAAAATTGTAATTTATTATGCTTACCAGATGGTGGAATAACAGGAAGTGGAGATGGTCAATGTTCTGATTTTTTTAATACACGAATAAATGAGGAATTAATTTGGGAGGATAATAGGAGGTGAAAAAACAGAAGATGAAAATAATTATTCCATTACTAATCATATTTGTGATTACATTACCATCATGCGAAAAAGAAGAAGGTGTGAAAATCTCCGAAAATGTCAAATATACAGTTGATAGTCAACGCTATTTGGATGCAAGTAAATCTAATTTTGGTGACCCTTTTGAAATTGACAATGTCTTGAAAGAAGAAAATATGCTTTATATTAATGTGAATTATGGTGGTGGATGTAAAGAGCATAGTTTTGAGGTGATTTGGGCTAGTGATTTTATAAAAACAAATCCGCCTTCGATTGGGATTGTATTAGTTCATGATGCCAACAATGATATGTGCGAGGCTTATTTGTCAGATAAATTAAAAATTGATTTGAAAGAGCTGATGGGCATAGAGTATACAAGCTTATGGGGTGTTTATGTGATTAATGCTTATAATGGAAATGAATATCCAAATTAAATCTAAAATTGATAAACTATGAAAAAAATCATTTTTGTGCTTTTTTTGTTTTTTAGTGTAGTTTTATTTCCAAACTGCAAAAAAGAAACTTTTGAAATCAATACACAGAAACAGACGGAAGGGACAGGCGTTTTGAAGCAAAAAATATTTGTTTCTGATGTAAACTCGAACCAGGCACAGGCAACTATTAATTATGAGTACTTTGACAATGGCAAGTTGAAAAAAACAAGCTATTCGCATAGCGATGGTGTTGATTTGTCGTACAGCGATTATGAATATAACAGCGAGAACCAACTTGAAAAAATAATTGATTATACAG
>JAOZNO010000526.1:0-2261 GCA_029933755.1 Bacteroidales bacterium
CACTAATAATTGAACTCTTTTGGAATTGAAACTGGAAAACATTTGTTGCAGTGGATGAAGGTGGCGGGGCTATTAATCGAACCATTGAAATTGAAACAACATGTTAATCCTGTAAATCCTATCAAAAATTCACTAATAATCAAACTATTTTAGAATTGAAACTACAATTAATTCGTGTAAATTTGTGTAATTCGTGGACATCTATTAAGCCAACTATTATAAAAAAACATTTTAGCACTTACCAAAAATAAAGCCCAACATTAAATAATTAATGCCAGGCTTTTATATTATTTACGAAAAATCGGTTATTTGATTGGTATTTTATCAAATGCAAACAAATTCGGATTTGTCCATCATATTCAACTTATCTTTCAAATCAGTTACTTCGACAAGCTCAGCACAACGCACTTACAAAAATAAACTCCCAGTTTTCAAAACAAGATAAACATAAAGCTCAAATATTCTGAACAAAACACTTAACTATTTTATAATTTTGATGAGTTTGTACGCATCATTTTTTAATCACGCGTTAAGCTAATATTATTGGTTTCAATCAGCTTACGCATATTGATTAATGCATAACGCATTCTGCCTAGAGCAGTATTAATACTAACTCCTGTTTGCTCAGAAATTTCTTTGAAACTCAAACCACCATAGTGTCTTAACAAAATCACCTCTTTTTGCTCCTGGGGTAACATGTTTACCAACTTTCTAACATCTGCTGCAATTTGATCGGTAATTAGTAAATCTTCAATATTATTGTCAGCAAGTTTCTTAGAATTGAACACATCCATTTCACCATCTTCACTTGAATAAGTTCTCAAATGTTTGGATTTTCGGAAATAGTCAATTATCAGATTATGTGCAATTCTGATAACCCAGGAAACAAATATTCCTTTTTCCTGATATTTTCCTCTACGAAGTGATTTGATTACCTTAATAAAGGTGTCCTGAAAAATATCTTCAGCTAATTGTGTGTCCTTAACGATAAGAACAATATACGTGAAGACTCTGTCTTTGTGACGGCTAATTAATATTTCAATACTATTTTGATCACCATCTATGAATTGTTTTACTAATTCATAATCTTTCTTTTTTTGATTAGATACCATCTTATTCTCATTTTGGTTAGGGTAGAATTCTAATCTATAGGCATTTTTTTTTAGTTAGTATTAAAATTTATCAGTACAAATATTATAAAACTACAATAAACAGCCAAATTTGTTTTATGAGTGAACTTTATTTCTTTATGAGTATCTCAATTTAATAATTATTAACATTTAGAGATATTACTTTTAAAGATTGCTACATAAATCTTTTTTTTGACATCGTAAAGAAATAAAAAATATTGTTCAAAATGAGTTAAACAGCAGTTAAAGAATCTTAAAATTTGTTAAACAAACGTATAAGCCTTTATTTACCAAACCAGATTATTTTTCACACGTTTAAACATAAGCTAAGTAATTGAATTTTAATCATATCCTTTTGGGCAGCTATTAAATTGTTATATAAAATCCCTCTATGAGGGTTCATTTTAATTAAATTAGCTAAGTTTGCGCTTGCTAAATAATAACTAATGACAGACAAAAATAAAGACAAAAAATACATAATAATTAAAGGTGCAAAGGTTCATAACCTTAAAAACATTGATCTTAAAATTCTTCGTAATAAGTTTATTGTAATTACGGGTCTTTCAGGATCAGGAAAATCGTCCCTGGCTTTTGACACACTTTATGCCGAAGGTCAGAGGAGGTATGTTGAAAGCTTATCATCATATGCACGTCAGTTTTTAGGAAGAATTAATAAGCCGGAAGTTGACTACATAAAAGGAATACCCCCGGCTATTGCAATTGAACAAAAAGTTAATACCCGAAACCCACGATCAACGGTAGGAACTTCAACTGAGATATATGACTTTCTGAAACTACTATTTGCCCGAATCGGAAAAACATATTCACCAATTTCGGGCAAAATAGTAAAAAAACACAGTGTTACAGATGTTACAAATTATATAAGTTCTTTAAAGGAAGGTACAAAAATACAAATTCTTGCACCTCTGATTATTCCTGAAAGAAGAACCGTAAAACAACAATTAGAAGTTTTAGTAAAACAGGGTTATTCAAGAGTTGAGCACAATGGAAACGTTTATAGAATTGACGAATTCATAGACAAAAAGACAAAAGTTGGTAAAAACACCAGCCTTTTAATTGATAGAATATCAGTACAATATTAAATAAAAAAAATAGTCAGGCAAAATATTT
>JAOZNO010000526.1:2271-3796 GCA_029933755.1 Bacteroidales bacterium
GTACAAAAATATGAAGATACCCTAAGCCGTGCAGCAGACTCAATTCAAACGGCATTCTTTGAAGGAAAAGGTACTTGTACGATACAAGTAATTCAAGATAAAAAAACCATAACAAGCTCATTTTCAAATAAATTTGAAGCTGACGGAATAATTTTTAATGAACCCAGCGTACATTTATTTAGTTTTAACAACCCACTTGGCGCATGTCCGATATGCGAGGGCTTTGGAAAAATTATAGGAATAGACGAAGGCTTGGTTATTCCGAATAAAGGTCTTTCAGTTTATGAAGGTGCTATTGCATGCTGGAAAGGTGAAAAAATGGGCTGGTGGAAAGATCAATTGGTTTTTAGTGCTGATAAGTTTAATTTTCCAATACACCGTCCCTATTATGACTTATCAGAAAAAGAAAAGCAATTAATATGGACTGGGAATGAATATTTTAAAGGACTTAATGAGTTTTTTAAAATGCTTGAAAAAGAAAACTATAAAATTCAAAACCGGGTTATGCTTTCCAGGTATCGTGGTAAAACCATTTGTTACGAATGTAAAGGTGCCAGGTTAAAAAAAGAAGCAAGTTATGTTAAGATTGCAGAAAAAACAGTAACGGAGCTTGTTCTTAAACCTATTGATGAACTTCTTGAGTTTTTCAATAATTACAAAGCTGAAAAAGCCGATGAAAAAATTGCCAAACGCTTGCTCATTGAAATTACAAGCCGTTTACAATTCTTAAATGATGTTGGTTTAAAATATCTAACATTAAACAGGCTTTCATCTACTTTGTCAGGTGGTGAATCACAACGTATTAATCTAGCCACTTCGCTTGGAAGTAGTTTAGTTGGTTCGCTATACATTCTTGATGAACCAAGTATAGGATTACATTCAAGAGATACTAATCTTCTAATAAAAGTACTAAAGAATCTTCAAAAAATTGGAAATACAGTAATTGTTGTTGAACATGATGAAGAAATAATTCGGGCAGCTGACGAAATAATTGATATTGGGCCTTTATCCGGCATAAACGGTGGTGAATTGGTTTTTCAGGGAAATACTGAGGAACTTTTAAAAGACGAAGCAAGTCTTACCATGCAATATCTTACTGGAAAGAAAAAAATAAAGATTCCTGCTAAAAGAAGATCATGGAAAAAATATATTGAAGTAATTGGTGCTCGTGAAAATAATTTACAAAATATTAATATAAAGTTTCCTTTAAAAATATTATCTGTTGTAACCGGTGTTAGTGGTTCAGGTAAATCATCATTAGTAAATAACATATTGTTTACTATATTAAACAAACGAATAAAGGGTTATGGCGAGGCTTCAGGAAATTACGAACGTTTGACCGGTGATACAGAATTAATTAAAAATATTGAATTTGTTGATCAAAACCCAATTGGTAAATCATCTCGTTCAAATCCGGTAACCTATTTGAAAGCCTTTGATGAAATAAGAAAACTTTTTGCAGATCAGGCAGCCTCAAAAATTAATAATTACAAACCGGCACATTTTTCATTTAATGTAGATGGTG
>JAOZNO010000527.1 GCA_029933755.1 Bacteroidales bacterium
CTTGTTCAAAGGTAGCAATTTTTCCTTTATCTTGTTTTAATCTTGACGGCACTCCGAAAAGCCGCTTAGCGGGTAATTCTATTAAAAGTGAAAATGTATTAGTCTGTATATCTGCTTATTAAAAACCCGCTTAGCGGCTGAATGCAGAAAATCACACTTTTCAGAGCAGACTCAATGTTACAAAATGATTTTGGTATTATGCCGTAGGATTCGCATGTTAATCCCGAAAGTTTTCTATATAACTGACAAATTTATTGGTAATAAGATTAGTTTTTCTGAGCTTAAACTAACATGAACTACAGGAAGGTCCTTGGCTACGGTTCATCTTTTTAATCTTATTATCAATGATTTTTTGTTCGGTTTTTATACAATATATTTTGCGTTTTCTTAATTCTTTATTGTGACCAACCATTGTCTCAGGAAACTTTCCTGATTTAGTAAATATTATTTTAACTGCAAAACCAACAACTGCAAAACCAATAAAAATAATGGATATTAATAATAATTGTAAAAACATTTTTTTTTTGTAAAGATAAAACTAAATAGTAAAGATTAATGCATTTTTTAACATGATTTAATTTAAACCTGAAAATATAATTTGATTTTTATTATCATGCAAAATGGTGCAATCCTGGCAAATCTTATTATTATTTAGAAAAGGTCTAAATAAATTGTATTTTTGCGATTCAAAAAAAAGTACGAGAATGAGCAAATTTCAGGAACTAAAGGGGGGGATTGATAAGAAAACGATACTTAATGATTACTTACTTGCTAATATCAGCAGGCAATTAAGCATTATGGGTAGAAAGGAAGTTTTAACCGGAAAGGGCAAATTTGGAATTTTTGGTGCCGGACAAGAAATTGCTCAAATTGCTTTAGCAAAGAGTTTTAAAAATGGAGATTTTCGCTCGGGATATTATCGTGATCAAACTTTTATGATGGCAGCGGGAATTTATACCCCTGAGGAACATTTTGCACAATTATATGGCGATACAGATTTAGATTATAATCCTGCCCATGGTGGTCGTTTAATGAATAATCATTTTGCTACACGTAGTTTAGATAAAAACGGTAACTGGAAAAAACTTATTGAACAAAAAAATTCTTCGGCAGACATTTCACCTACAGCAGGGCAAATGCCTCGTTTACTGGGTCTTGCTTATGCTTCAAAATTATATCGACAAAATAAAAACTTACATAAGTATACCGATTTTTCTATAAAAGGAAACGAAGTTGCTTTTGGCACTATTGGTGATTCTAGTACTTCTGAAGGACATTTCTTTGAAACTATGAATGCTGCAGGAGTGTTACAAGTACCCTTGGCTATGACTATTTGGGATAATGGATATGGAATATCTGTTGAGAAAAAATATCAAACAACTAAAGGAGATATTTCTGAACTGTTAAAAGGCTTTGAAAAGGAAAAAAATACAAATGGTTTTCTCATTTATAAAGTAAAAGGTTGGGATTATGCTGCTTTATGCAACACTTTTGAAAAGGGTATAGATGAATGTAGAAAAAAACATATTCCGGTTCTTTTTCATGTTACAGAAATGACTCAACCCCAGGGACATTCTACCTCTGGGTCGCATGAGCGATATAAATCTAAAGAACGTTTAGACTGGGAAGATGAGTTTGACCCAATTTTGAAAATGAAAGAATGGATTTTGGCTAATGATATTGCCAATGAAAATAATTTAAAGGAATTAGAAGAAAAAGCTATTACTGTTGCTGCAGAAGCCAAAAAGAAAGCTTGGAATCACTTTCAGATGCCTATAAAAAAAGAACGGGATGAACTACTTAGCTTAATTGATGAAAAAACTTGTGTTTGTCACCAGTATAATGATGAAAAGGTAAATGAAGTTCGAAATTCGATAAAAAGGGAACTTCAACCAATAAGGAAAACAAATGTAAGTGCAGCAAGGAAAATTTTACGTTATGTTTGCTCTTCTTGTGGACAACAGGATGGTTTGAAGCAAAAATTATCAAAATGGCTTGATGAAAAGAACAAGGAAAACTATGAACGATTTAATAGTCTGTTATATAGTCCTTTTGCTGATTCTTCCTTAAAACAAAAAACGGTACAGGAAAAATATCCTGAAAAAGTAAAAAAAGTAAATGGACGTGAAATATTACGCGATAATTTTGATGTTCTATTTGAAAGAAACCCATTACTTGTAACTTTTGGCGAGGATACTGGAAAAATAGGAGGTGTAAACCAGAGCCTTGAAGGTTTGCAGCAGAAATACGGCGAATTAAGAATAACAGATACCGGAATTCGTGAAACAACTATTATTGGACAAGCTATTGGTATGGCTTTGCGGGGTTTGCGTCCCATTGCTGAGATTCAATATTTTGACTATTTACTTTATGCTTTGCAAACCTTAAGTGATGATTTGGCAACCGTTTTATACAGGACAAAAGGTGGTCAAAAAGCACCGGTTATTATTCGAACAAGGGGACACCGGCTTGAAGGAGTCTGGCATTCAGGATCACCTTTAAGCATGGTAATTAATTCAATTAGAGGAATACATGTTTGTGTGCCAAGGAATATGACCAAAGCAGCTGCATTTTACAATTTGTTGGTTGAAGGAGATGATCCTGCTCTTGTTATTGAGCCATTGAATGGATATCGCCTGAAAGAGAACAGGCCTGATAATATGGGCGAATTTAAACAAGAATTAGGTGTGCCTGAAGTACTTGTTGAAGGAGACGATGTGACATTGGTAACTTACGGTTCGTGTGTTAAGATTGCTGAAGATGCAGTAAAACAGTTAAAACAGTTTTCAATTACTGTAGATTTGATTGATGTGCAAACATTATTACCTTTTGATAAGAATAAACTTATTTTAGAATCAATAAAAAAAACAGGGAAAGTATTGTTTTTTGATGAAGATGTTCCTGGTGGGGCAACTGCTTTTATGATGCAAAAAGTACTTGAAGAACAAGATGCATGGTTTCATCTCGAAATAGCTCCCAAAACACTTACTGCAAAAGAACACAGACCCGCTTATGCTACTGATGGTGATTATTTTTCAAATCCAAATGCTGAAGATGTGTTTGATAAAATTTATGAAATAATGTATGAAATAGACCCTCAAAAGTTCCCTAAAATATATGGGCATGGTCTATAAAAAAATGGTTTGAGTTTAAATATGTTGTTATGTATTGTAATAGTTCGGTATATTTTTTCCAATCAATTGAAAATGAAAGCTTTGACAAAGGTTGACGAGCCATTGGTATTGCAGATATTCAAAACATCCCAAACTTGCCTTCCAAAGTGCGAAGTACGGTGTACAGGCAACCTAAACTAGAGCATAACTTTTTTATAACTACTAATTGCTAAAAAACTTGGGTTTTAGTTTAGATATTCTGGGATATTTTTAATATCCGTATTGCTTATGTCTGGCAAGTAATTAGTATACTGGTTATTAGTAATTGATAATAATTAACGTCTATTTTTAATTACCAATTACCAATGACTAATTCCCTGTAAATTAAAACATAGAAGATAATTATAGAGACCCCAGAATATTTAAACCAGAGCCAAAACTTGCACTAGTGCGTAAGCAACATTAAATAGCACTTAGCCTGATTAATTATGCTACGCATGAGCTAAAGGTTCATAAATTTATTAGGTACTTTATTAATTGTCTATCAATCTGTAATTTAAACCAAAATAGTAAAAATATCTAAAAATGATAAATTTACCAAAGGTGCATTTTTTCTTTGTCGGACTTTTTCCCGAATAAAGTTCGGGACAGGCAGTTGCAAACCTCTTGCAGTAT
>JAOZNO010000528.1 GCA_029933755.1 Bacteroidales bacterium
ATGTAAAACCGCTGTTTTTACAAAGTTAATACTTTTAGCTTCAATTAATTATATTATTAGTACAATAATGTAGAATTTGATAATTATTTCATCTGTTTATATTTTTTTGTTTCTTGTTGCCAGATGGAACATTCAAATTCTGTAACCAATACACAAATAATTATCCTCATGAGTGATTAAAGTTAATCATGAATGTTTCATCAATCTTTTTTCTACTTTTGGCAATTCCTAAATTATTGAATAAAAGAATGTAATATGCAAGCATTAAATGATTCTCTCTCATTAATCGATTCTTATATTGGTGGTTCACAATGGTTTGTATTCTGGCTATTAGGTACAGGTCTATTTTTTACAATCTATTTGAAATTTCCGCAAATAAGATATTTCAAACATGCCTTACGAATAGTAAAAGGGACTTATGATAAAAAAGAAGATAAAGGAGATACTTCTCATTTTCAAGCTTTAACAACAGCACTTTCAGGTACGGTAGGCACAGGAAACATTGCAGGTGTTGCATTTGCCATTTATCTTGGCGGTCCTGCTGCATTATTTTGGATGTTGGTGACGGCTGCTTTAGGTATGACTACAAAATTTGTTGAGGTTACCCTGTCGCATAAGTACCGGGAAACGGCAGAGGATGGCTCAATTTCTGGTGGACCAATGTACTACATGAAAAATGCAGACTTTAGATTATTTGGACGTAAACTTAATCTAAAATGGCTTGCTGCAACTTTTGCTGTAGCAACTGTTTTTTCATCATTTGGTACGGGTAGCTTACCGCAGATTAACAGTATTTCGAACTCGCTATATGCTACTTTTGGTATTCAGCATATTGTAACAGGTGCAGTATTGGCGGTTTTACTTGGTGTAGTAATAATTGGTGGAATTAAAAGAATTGCAAAAGTTACCGAAAAACTTGTTCCGGCAATGGCTCTTATTTACTTTATTGGAGCATTATTAGTTATATCTTATAATTACACGAATATTATTCCTTCAATTGTCGCAATTTTTCGCGATGTCTTTACAGGAACAGCCGCAGTTGGTGGTTTTCTTGGAGCAAGCTTTGCATTTGCATTTAATCGGGGTGTTAACCGTGGTTTGTTTTCAAACGAAGCAGGACAAGGCTCTGCTCCTATTGCGCATGCTGCTGCCAAAGCTCATGAGCCCGTATCAGAAGGCATGGTGGCTATTTTAGAACCATTTATCGACACCATTATTATTTGCTCACTTACTGGTTTGGTGCTATTATCCTCAGGTGTTTGGCACGAAAAACATCAAAATACTTTTCAAAAATCAGATATGCATATTCTTGCTGAAACGGTTTCTGATAAAACAGATGTCGGTAAAGAAAAACTTTTTGCACATATTTCAGGTGAAGAACGAATACCTTCTTTTACAGGAAAATTGCAGATTGAAAAAGCAGAAATTAAAAATGACTTATCGATTATTAATTCAAGGTCGGTTGCTGAAGATGTGAAAGTTTTTTACGACAATAAAGAGTTTTCAGGTACTATGAATATAGTTGATGGGAAACTGGCAGATATACAAGAGGACAATAAAGCTGAGCTCTTTGAATTCCGCGGTAAATCACTGGTACACAGCGCCCCTTTAACTACCATTGCTTTTACAAGGAGCTATATAGGTGAATACGGACAATACATTGTTTCCATAGGATTGTTACTTTTTGCATTTTCAACGGCTATATCATGGTCGTATTACGGTGGGCGAGCAATTACTTATTTATTTGGTTCAGGTGCTGTTGTTTATTACCGAATTGTATATGTAATTAGCTTTTTCTTAGCATCAGTTGTTGATACTACACTCGTTTGGGTATTTTCCGGAATTACCATTGCATTTATGACAATACCTAACCTTTTTGGTATTTTTATGTTGCGCAAAGATATGAAGTCAACCGTAGAAAAGTACTGGATTGATTTTAAAAAAGAACACCCTGAAGTAAAGAAGGTAAAAGGGTAACAAGAGAAAAGTTGGTAGAGACGCATGGCCATGCATCTTTACAAGCCAACAAATTAGATACTAAAAAAAATAAGGTTTATAAAAAAATTAAGATGGACATAAAAGAAAAAGTAAATAATTATTTTAAGAAGAAATCAAAATTCAGCATATTTTCAGATTTTTTATTTGCAGCATTTATTATCGCATTGCTAATCCCTCAAAGCAGGCTTGAAGTAATTGCCTTTGTAAATAAAATACGTGTAGCTGTTGTTAATCCTTCAGTTGAAACTTCTGATAAAACAGTTATTCTTTCAAATGAAGATTATAATTGGGCAGTAGAAAGCATTGATGGTAAAAAAAATGTATTAGCTGATTACAAAGGGAAAGTCATATTTTTGAATTTATGGGCTACATGGTGTCCGCCTTGTATTGCAGAAATGCCAAGCATACAAGATCTTTATGATAAATACAAAGACAATGACCAAGTAGTATTTTTAATTGTGAGCAATGAAAAAACGGAGAAAGTAAGTGCATTTATGAAAAAAAGAGGCTTTACTTTCCCTGTACAAATCACACATTATCAATTACCTAAACCTTTTTATACTGAAAGCATTCCTACAACCTTCTTGATTTCTAAATCAGGCAAAATTGTGATTAAAGAAACTGGTGCAGCCAACTGGGGAGGTGAAAAAATGCAAAAAATTGTTGATGAGCTTATTATTGAATAATGAATATTGATGATTGACAATTGAATATTAGCAAATTAATCTAAAATTTTCTGTAATCTGTGAACCAACAAAGCAATCTCACGTAAGTAATGTGCCCTTTTTTATTTTATATAAATCATATTTCTCATTGAATTCTGAGAATAATCGATATTCGTTCTAAAAAGGCCAATTAATAATCAATTAAAAATAAGCAATAATCAATTTGAAAATGAATAAACCAGGATACGGAAAAGTATATGCCATTTCATTTGGCCATTTTATACATGATATTTACACATCATTTTTATCACCAATATTACCTTTATTAATTGAGAGACTTCAAATTAATTATACACTTGCTGCTTTATTAACAGTTGCTCAACGCTTTCCATCGCTTTTTAACGCCCCGGCAGGTTTGTTGGCTGATAAAATGAGCTTCCGTTATGCAGTTATTGCATCCCCCACTGTTACAGGAGTGATTATGAGCCTATTGGGCATTGCTCCAAATTACATTGTTTTATTGATGATGTTATTTGGTGTGGGTATAAGTGCTGTTATATTTCATATTCCTACTCCGGTAATGATTAAAAAAGCAGTACCTGAAAAAATAGGCTTTGGTATGAGCATGTATATGCTTGGAGGTGAACTGGCAAGAACTTTAGGGCCTTTAATCATTTTAGCAGCTATTTCTCTCTGGGGTTTTGAATATACTTATAAATTAATTCCACTTTCAGTTGGCACTTCAGTTTTGCTATGGTTTAAATTAAAAGACTTTTCAATTCATCGAAAAAAAGAAGAAAAAAAAGAAATAGTAAGTGTCAAGAGTGTATTAGTTAAGTACAAAACGTTTTTTTTAATGATTACAGGCTTTATGCTTTTCATTTCATTTATGAAAGCATCCTTATCTGTTTTCTTGCCTACATTTATAACAGAAACAGGAAATAGTCTTTGGGCTGGCGGTATAAACCTTGCTATTTATCAATTTGCCGGTGCTATTGGTACTTTTGCGTCAGGAACTATTTCTGATAAAATAGGCAGACGAACCATACTTTTAATAGCTGGTTTTTCCAACCCTGTACTTATGTTGATATTTGTCTATTTTCAAAGTACGGTTTTTTCG
>JAOZNO010000529.1 GCA_029933755.1 Bacteroidales bacterium
TTCTAATATCTTCTACATCTTTATACCAGGGCATAGCCAATTTTCCAACAAAACTCTTTTCACCCACTAAAACATTAGCAATACCCTGTCCGCCCTCAGAACCGGGAAGATAAGCCATAACAACACTTTCCCAATCTTTTAAATAATCATCAAGATCAACAAGATGCCTTCCTGCCAATAAAATACTCACCGTTGGTTTATTTAACGACTTTACAAACTGTATAGTTTCTTTATTGCCTGTGTGTGCAAGACTTCCAGTTAAAGATAAATCTTCTGAATCACCTTGCATTTCAGCATAAGGTTTTTCAGCCAAAACCATTAAAACAACATCAGCTTCTAAAGCTTTACTTTCATCTGTAATAACTTGAATGTTTTTTGATTCAGAGTAAGTTTGTAATCCCTCTAAAATAGTAACACCATGGGTCATTTTTTCAGTACTATCAATTTTACCTTGCCATTCAATAGTCCATCCACCACATTGCAGACCAATATTATTTGCCCCGGCACCTGCCAGGTATACTTTCATATTTTCTTTTAGAGGCAAAATGTTATTTTTGTTCTTAAGAAGAACTAATGATTGTTCTGCCAATTGTGTGGCAACATTAACAGCTTCATTACTCCTTAGTGTTTCAGCTTTGTTTTCATTTTTTTGTAATAAAGGATCTTCAAAAAGCCCGGATTCAAACTTAACTTTTAAAATTCGAGAAACTGCCTCGTCAATTCGCTCCTGCGTAATCTTATTATTTTTTGCGCCTTTGATAATGGCATCCATTGTATTTTTCCATGTCTCAGGTTGCATTAACATATCAACACCTGCGTTAATAGAAATCCAAACTTGTTCTTCAAAACTGGCATCCGGAATTTCCTGCATAGCTTCCCAGTCAGATATTACAAAACCATTAAAATTTAAATCTGTTTTTAATACACCATTAATTAATTGGTCATTTTGATGCATTTTAATTCCATTGATGCTACTATATGACGGCATAATAGTTTGAACTCCTAGATCAACCTGTGCCTTGTATGGTGGTAAAAGCGTTATTTTTAGCTCTTCTTCTGAAATTATGGTATTACCTCTGTCCATTTTATTATCCAAACCTGTTCCCATAGCTGTTCCGCCATCTCCGAGGTAATGTTTTGCACAAGCTACCATATTTACACTATTAGCACCCTTGGTATAAGCATGCGCTAGTCGTGTAACTATTTCTTCTTCCGTTGAAAAACTTTCATAAGTTCGTCCCCACCGAGGATCCATAGCTAAAGCAACACATGGTGCAAAATTCCAGTTAATGCCTGTTAAAAAGACTTCTTTTGCAGTAATTTTACCCATTTCAAACATCAGTAAATCATTATTGGCTGCTCCCAATCCAATATTATGAGGAAAAATAGTTGCACCAACTACATTTGCGTGTCCATGTACGGCATCTACCCCATAAATTATCGGAATTTTTAAATCCCTTCTACAAGCAGCAAGCTGATAGCCTTTAATCAAATTATTCCAATCCTCAATTTTGTTTTGACCCGGAGTAGATCCACCACCACTTAATACAGAACCTACTCCATATTTAAGTATGTCATCGTTCATAATAAACTTTCGCTCACCCTGAACCATTTGAGCCGCTTTTTCTTCTATTGTCATTCTTGAAAGCAAATCTGAAACTCGTTCATCGACTGTAAAATCAGGATTTAGGTAAGTAATTGATTTGTCAATATTTGTAGGATATAAAATTTCTTGAATTTCCAGATCTGTCAGACTTTTTAGCTCGGTTTTATTATCTGCATCATTTGAGCAACTCAAATAAAATGCACTAATAAAAAGGAAAGTCAAAATTTTATAATTTAAAAAAATATATTTCTGCATGATAAAATAGAATTTAATAATATTAAACAATTAATAAGCAATCTGGTTTAAGTTTGACTGTAGTTTAGAATACTTATCTTTTACATTTATTTTTTATACATAGTATTATATATTAGTGTCAATTCAATAATAGTATTTCAGGTGCATAAGCTTAAAATGCAAAATAATAGCAGCAAAATTAGTTAAAATCAAAGCCTTTGCACTCCTATTAGAAAGAAGCAGCTTCTCGTGGTAATTACAAGAAAGCTGCTATCTCAAACCTAAACTAACACTCACTCTATTTATTAAAAGAATTGGCTCAGGTTTAAATATTCTAGGATGCCTATAATTATCTCCTATGTTTTAATTTACAGGCATCGCTTACGGCAAGCCTTTAGCGACCGTAGGTAATTAGTAATTGGTAATTGGTAATTAAAAATAGACGTTAATTATTATCAATTACTAATGACCAGTATACTAATTACTTGCCAGACATAAGTGATACGGATATTTGCACAAAACATAACTTTTAAGCGGTACAAACCGCTAAAAAGCAGGTGAACTCAAACTACCTTTTAGCAGTTGTAACTGCTTAAAGCTTATTCAAGAAACACAGAATATTTAAACCAGAGCCAAAATTAATTATAAGCACCTCTCTATTAATTAGTCGTAAGAGATAAATATACTGAAAAAGTATCGCCTACGGCAAGCCTTTAGCTACCGAAGAATACAAAGTATAAATATTTTAACGCAGTCAAATTGTTTATTAGTAAAGAAAAGCCCGATTATTCGAGCTTTTCTTTTTGTAATTATTTAGCAGGATATTCATATCCTTTTGGTTTGAAAATCCAAGTCCATCCTGTACCATGAATCTGATATAGAATCATCTCCGTTTCAGAAATTAGCTTAAGCTGGTATAGGCCATCTTGAGTGTCAGGTATTTGGCCTTCTGCACCATACGCCCCAACAAGGTCAGCTCCAATAATTTGCAAAGTTTCATCACTTGGCTTTAAACTGAATGTACCGTTTGTTGTAGCATCTTCATTAAAGTAAGTGTAATTTGTTGATCCATTAGCTAAATCAAAAGTCATCTCAGCATTAACATCAACAGGAGGACAACATGTGCCACCAGCATTCCACCACAATTCTAACCAATTATAAGGAGCACTCATAAAACTAAATAATCCTTCGGGTCCATTATCGTATGGTGCCAATTTTTCAGGTCTGTCTGTTGCCAGAACCCATGTTTTACCAGCAATAGGATCAACACCTACAAGAAATGCCCAGGTATCAGGAAGAGGATAATCCATTTTTGTAATATTAATCTGAATACTATCTACAAATTGAGTATCACCCGTTGAGCCATAAAACTTTAAATATGATATACCCGTGGACATATATGTAATGGAATCACGATTGGTTAAAGATTTACCAAAATTCCAATCCCAATAACCCGTAACACCAGGGCTATTCATTTCAATAACCATCCGGTTATTACCTTCGCCTCCAACGTATATAACATTAAGTTCTAAATCATTAACTGCAATAAGACTATTCAGCTCATCTCTCTGTTCTATTGGGTCGCAGGCTGTTACTAAAAACAGCAAACCAACAATAAAAAGAGCAAATAAATTATTTATTTTTTTCATAATTTTAAATTTAATTATTAGTTACTTTTTTACCAACCTGGGTTTTGTATTAGTACACCTTCTGATAGTCTTACCTGACTCTCAGGAATTGGTAATAAACCGTTTGTTTCAGAACGATAAACACCATTAAAAGGCTCATCAACACCATAATTGCTTACTGTTACATTAACAGCAGTCAACGCACTTTCAGCATCTCCCCAACGTAAAAGGTCATAATAACGCAAACCTTCAAAACAAAGTTCCAGCCTACGTTCAGCTTTAATATTCTCTAGGGTAGGAGCAACAGAAGACATA
>JAOZNO010000530.1 GCA_029933755.1 Bacteroidales bacterium
CTTTTCCGATACTCATCAATAGGAGCACAGGAGCAACATAAGTTCCTATCCCCATAAGCATCATCAACCCGTGCACTGGCAGGCCAGAACTTATTATCTTCAATCCACTTGAGCGGATATGCTGCTTTGCTACGCGCATAAGAGTGAGGCCAGTCATCACCACAAACATGAGTTGCTGTGTGAGGTGCATTTTTTAATACATTATCAAGCTTATCAACCTTAGCATCTTTAATCTCCTGAATTTCTTTATAAATGCTCGTCATAGCTTCAACAAAACGGTTTAGCTCTTGTAAAGATTCACTCTCAGTGGGTTCAACCATTAATGTACCATGAACAGGAAATGAGAGGGTAGGGGCATGGAATCCGTAATCCATTAGCCTTTTTGCAATATCTGATTCGGTAATATTTGCTTCAGCTTTAAAATTGCGACATTCAAGAATCATTTCATGTCCAACACGACCATTTGTTCCTGTATACAGAATGCCAAAATAGGGTTTTAATTGAGATGCAAGATAATTGGCATTTACGATGGCCATTTTTGTTACATCAGTTAATCCTTCAGAACCCAACATTTTAATATAAGCATGGGTAATAGTAAGTACACTTGCACTTCCCCAAGGTGCTGCTGCAACAGCCGGAATTGCTTTTTCGCCACCTGATTTAATAACAGGGTGTCCGGGTAAATAAGCAACCAAATGTTTGGCTACACCAATAGGGCCTACACCAGGGCCACCACCACCATGAGGTATTCCAAAGGTTTTGTGTAGATTAAGGTGACAAACATCTGCACCAATAATTGCAGGATTGGTTAAACCTACTTGTGCATTCATATTTGCACCATCCATATATACCTGTCCACCATTCTGATGAATAATTTCGCACATTTCCATGATTGCTTCTTCGAAAACACCATGTGTAGATGGGTAAGTAACCATGAACGAAGAAAGTATTTCTTTATGTTCTTCAGCTTTTTTTCTTAAATCCGCTACATTAATATTTCCGTTTTCATCACATTCAACAACAACAACTTTCATTCCTGCCATTACACCACTGGCCGGGTTAGTTCCGTGTGCCGATGAGGGAATTAATACTATATTTCTGTGATCCTCGCCATTTGCTTTATGATATTCTCTGATAACCATTAAACCAGCATATTCACCGGCAGCACCTGAATTGGGTTGTAAAGAAACATCCTCAAAACCAGTAATTACCGATAAATCCTCACTTAGTTCTTTAAAGAGTTCATGATAACCCGCTGCCTGATCTATTGGCACAAAAGGGTGGATTCCACCAAATTCTATCCAACTTAAAGGCAGCATTGATGTTGATGAATTTAGTTTCATAGTACATGATCCTAAAGGAATCATCGAGTGAGTTAAGGAAATATCTTTGCGTTCCAGCATTTTGATGTATCGCATCATTTCCGTTTCAGAACGGTAATTTTTAAAAACATCAAGTGTTAGAAATTCACTTGTACGTTCAAATTTTTTATCAAAGTATATTTTTGCGTCACAATCATTAATTACATTTGCCGTTTTATTATTTGCTGTGGCAAAAATGTTCAGTATATCGTTAATGTTCTGAATATGTGTAGTTTCATCAATACTAATGCCGATTTCTTTTTCAGAAATATAGTTAAAATTAATTCCTTCCGATAAAGCCTGTTTTTTTATGTCAGATATTGAAACACTATCTGGAAGTATAATTTTTATAGTATCAAAGAAATTCTCAAAGGCTATTTTATAATCTTGCTTTTTAAGTTCCCCAGCTATTATGCCTGCAATTCCATGAATATTTAAAGCGATTCTTTTTATACCTTCTGCACCATGATAAACAGCATACATTCCTGCCATAGTTGCTAAAAGTGCCTGGGCAGTGCAAATATTTGAAGTAGCTCTTTCACGTTTAATATGTTGTTCGCGGGTTTGTAAAGCCATTCGCAACGCAATATTATCCTGTCGATCTTTTGTAATGCCAATAATACGGCCTGGTAAAGTTCTTTTGTATTTTTCTCGTGTAGCAAAAAATGCTGCGTGTGGCCCTCCATAACCCATCGGTACACCAAATCTTTGGCTGGTACCAAAAACAATATCAGCTCCCCATTCTCCAGGAGGAGTTAATAATGCAAGGCTCATTAAATCAGTCCCTACTGCAACTAAACTTCCTTTTTCATGCGCACATTCTACAAATTCTTTATAGTCTTCAATTGAACCATCAGCAGCAGGATATTGAATAATACAACCAAAGGTTTTTTCGTTAAGCTCACAATCTTTAAAATTACCAGTTTGAACTTCTATACCTAAAGGTACGGAGCGTGTTTTAACAACTTCAAAAGTTTGTGGGAAAATATTCTCATCTACAAATAGTACATTCTTACCTGCTTTAGTATCCGCTCGCGACCTAAGGTTGTACATCATAATCATAGCCTCAGCAGCCGCAGTGGCTTCGTCAAGTAATGAAGCATTAGCTAGCTCCATAGCTGTTAAATCAGTAACCATGGTTTGAAAGTTCAGCAAAGCTTCAAGTCTGCCTTGCGAAATTTCAGCCTGGTAAGGAGTATATGAAGTGTACCACGATGGGTTTTCCAGAATATTACGAAGAATAACTGCAGGAGTAATCGTATCATAATAGCCCATACCAATATAGGTTTCAAAAACCTTATTTTTTGCAGCAATATCGTGGATTCGTCGGTAATATTGACGCTCTGTTAATGCTGATGATATTTTTAAAGGCTCTTTTAAACGAATTGATGAAGGAACAGTTTGACTAATCAACTCTTCAACTGATGAAACACCAATTTTTTCCAATATAAAGGGAATTTCCTCATCTCTTGGGCCATTGTGTCGATAAATAAATTTTTCAGTTGCCATTATACTTATATGTTTAAATAATTATTAGTTATATTATAACAAATTGTAAAATTATAAAGAAGTAATATGATAATGTGTAAAAAATAAAAAAAAGATACAGTTAATTTTGTAAAACATGTTTTTGATAATTAGGATTTATACGAATTATTTAAAATTGTTTGCTTATTTTTGTTAAAAGCACAGTGTTTTTGAATACTAACTTGAATTTATAAATCAAATCTCTACAGAATATGAAAAAGCCAATATATTATTTTGTTCTAATTATTTTAACTTTAAGCTTATTAGAAAGCAAGGCTCAAAATACTTTATTATTGATTAATGGGAAAAAAGTAGAAATAGGTGAGTTCAAACGTAGTGACAGCTTGTTTTTGGCATATAAAAATAAGAAAGGTAAAATTAAATCTGTTAATTTATTTGATATTTTTTCAGTACAGGAGAAGAATGGAAAAGAAACTATTTTTTATATTGTAGATACTACAGACAATGAGGCTTTTACAGTAAATCAAATGCGCGATTTTGTTAATGGAGCATTTGATGCCCGCACAAATTATAAAACTCCATGGATAACTTCAGGAGGATTTGTTGTGGGTGGTGGATCTGCTGTGGCGGTTTCGGCTGTAGGTTTGAACTCTTTATTAGTACCAATTTTTCCTGCTTTGTATAGTGCCGGAGTGGGTATGGTAAAAGTAAAAAAAGAAAAATTGAATATTTCAGATCATTTAAAAACCAATGATTACTATATGGAGGGTTATATCCGGGTGACAAATCATAAGCGTATAAATAATGCAATTATTGGTTCAGGAATAGGCATGGCTATAGGTATTGTTGCGGTAATTATTTTTAGTAAATAATTATGATCTGATTTTGTGAGACTGTAGTGTAAAGCTGTTATTGCTTACTTATTAT
>JAOZNO010000531.1 GCA_029933755.1 Bacteroidales bacterium
AAAGAAAAAAAAGAGTAATAATTTATTCGCCTAATAGTTTAAAATACTCAAACATAACATGATGGAATATCACAAAAGTAGTCATTAGTTCTATTTGAAACTTTAAATTTAATTTCCATTCACATTAATTTTACTACTAATTTCTTAAATAAAATTTACAAATGAAAACAAGTATTATTTTAGCATTAAGTATTTTATTGGCAACAGGTGTTGCTGCTCAAGACAGATACAAAATTAAAAAAGCCCACATTGAATATATTACTGAAACCATGGGCATGTCAATTAAATCTACTTTAGATTTTGACGATTACGGAAAAAAACAGGCAGTTGTAACAGTTATAGATATGATGGGCTTTAAAAAGACAAATAAAATGTTAACAATCAATAATTACATGTATATTCTGGATATGGAGGCAAAATCAGGAGTAAAATCACCAACAGACAATCAGGAAGATATTAGTGCAATTGATTTTGCAAATATTCCACAAGAAATGAAAGATGAATATAAAATTGTAGATTTAGGAACAGAAACGGTTGCAGATAAAAAATGTCAGGTATTTTCAATGGAAAATGAAGGTGCTAAAAGCAAGTTGTGGGTTTGGAAAAATATTCCCTTAAAAAGTGAAGTAGAAAAAGACCAAATGACTGTAAGCATGGCAGCAAAAAAAATAGAAATAAATCCAGATTTTGATACTGATACATTCGAAGTACCTAAAGATTTTACAATTACAGATATGGATTAAAGAGTAATAAATAGTAAAGGTTTTGCTAGTTTGGCAAGAAGATTATTCTTTAATAATCAGATTATTAGAACATATTATCTGCAAATTTTCACTAGGCAGAGAACTTAATAATTGAGCAAATTTATTTTAAATTGTAACAAATTAGTTTTTAAGTTTGTGTATTTTTATAAAGATTATGTAAGTTTGCACCTTAGAATTTGTACCTTTTATGGATGAAAATTTAGACCAATTTGATGAAGAAGTAAAGGCTAGTTTGAGCAGATATAAAGATATGCTTAAAAATAAGAGTAGCTATTACTTTGATGTTTTTGAATTTGAGCACATTATTGATTTTTATTTGAATAAAAATGATGTCAGTAATGCGAACAATGCCATAAAGTATGCCCTTAATCAACATCCAAATGCTACCAGTTTGTTATTAAAACAGGCACAAGCATATATAAATAAAGGCTTTCCTGTAAAATCTTTAAAACTATTAAAGAAACTCGAAAAGATTGAATCATCGAATTATGCAATTTTTCAATTACAAGGTGCAGTTTATTGCTCTTTAGGAAGTGTAAATAAGGCTATTGAGGTATTTGACAGTGCCATTTCACTAGCATTTGAAAACAAAGAAGATTTATTGTTTAGCATTGGAATGACCTTCAAGCAAATAAGTCGTTTTGATATTGCTAATAAATATTTACTTAAGGCCTACGATCTTGATCACCAGAATATTGAAGTAATTTTTGAATTAGCACATAATTACGATAAGCTTGATGAGGATGAAATTAGTGAACGTTACTTCAAGGAATATATCAATATTGATCCATTTTCATTTATAGCCTGGTATAGCATAGGTCTGGTATATACAAAGATGGAAAAATATGACTTAGCTATCGCAGCTTTTGAGTATGTAATTGCTATTGATCCTGAGCATGTTTCAGCGTATTACCAGAGGGCAATTAGCTTGTATTACAATGAAAAAGTTAAAGAAAGTATTGATGCATTTAATGAATTTTTAGAATTAGAAAAAGATAATACTTTTGCAATATTTCATATTGGCGAAGCTTATGCCAAGCTAAAAAATACGAAAAAAGCAAGTGAATATTTTGCAAAGGCTATTGATATTGATGAACAATATGCTGATGCCTGGTACGGTCAGGCTTATCTTTTGTATGAAAACAAAAAATACACTGATTCACTACATTCAATAAAAAAAGCAATAAAGTACGATGCTGAGGATCCAGACTATTGGTTTATGTCCGCATTAATTTGTCATGAACTTGGCTTTGTTGAAGAAGCAGAAAAGGCATATAAGAAAACAATTGAACTTGATGATTCAGATCCAAAAATATGGGTAGAGTATTCAAAACTAAATTTTGGGCAATCTAAAATATACAAAACCATAAATATATTAAGTGAAGCCAATGATTTATTTGAAAATGATGAAGATATCAATTATCGTCTGGCAGCCTATTTAGCAATCATAAATAATACAAACTCCGCAATTTTTCATTTGAAACTTGCTCTGGATAAAGATGTAGATAAACTGGAAATTTTCAGGTCTATTTTCAAAAAAAAGCATGGAGAAATTGAAAAAGTAATAGAAAGCTATTTAGTAACAAAACAAGCTGATACCAAAAAAAATAATTAGTCTTTGTAACAAAAGATTTAAAAGCTCTACAAATAAAAATCAGATTCCCCAAATAATTTTCAATTTACTTTATATAATTATTTGATTAGTAATAAATTATTTATACTTTTGCAGCCTTAAAATATTAACTAAAAAGTATAAATATGAATCGTTACGAGACCGTTTTCATTGTTACTCCCGTTTTGTCTGATGCACAGATGAAGGAAGCGGTAGAAAAATTCAGAAAATTTCTGAAAGATTCAGGGGCCAATATGGTCCATGAAGAAGATTGGGGGCTAAGGAAACTTGCCTATCCAATTCAGCATAAATCTACTGGTTTTTACCACATGTTCGAGTATGAAGTAGCAGGTGATGTAATAAACAAATTAGAAATCCAAATCAGAAGAGATGAGCGTGTAATTCGCTTTCTTACTATGAAAATGGATAAATATGCTATTGAATATAGCGAGAAAAAACGCAAAATAAAAAAACAAGAAAAAAAGGAGGACAAATAAATGGCACAAAATCAATCAGAGATTAGGTATTTAACACCTCCATCAGTAGAGGTAAAAAGAAAAAAATATTGTAGGTTCAAAAAGAGCAAAATCAAGTATGTTGATTATAAAGACCCAATATTTCTTAAAAAGTTTCTAAATGAGCAGGGGAAAATTCTTCCCAGAAGAATTACAGGAACTTCGTTGAAGTTTCAACGTAAAGTTGCTCAATCTATTAAAAGGGCACGTCACATAGCTCTTTTACCTTATGTTACTGATTTAATGAAATAATCAAAAATTATTAAAATGGAAATTATTTTAAAACAATATATCGCTAATTTAGGTCATAAGGATGATGTCGTTGGGGTAAAAAATGGTTACGGAAGAAATTTTTTAATACCTCAGGGCTTTGCAATTTTGGCAACAAAAGCAGCAAAGAAAGTTCATGCTGAAAATCTAAAGCAAAGAGCTCATAAAGAAGAAAAAATTAAAAATGAAGCTATTGCTCTTGCAGAAACAATAAAAAGTGTTGAAATTAAAATTGGTGCAAAAACCAGTTCAACAGGCAAAATTTTTGGTTCGGTTAATACAATTCAGATTGCAGATATTCTAAAATCTAAAGGAATTGAAGTTGACAGAAAGAAAATTTTAATTAAAGATTCTGTAAAAGAAATTGGAACCTATAAAGCAGTAATTAAACTGCACAGAGAAGTTGATGTTGAATTACCATTTGAGGTATTTTCGGAATAAACAATTATTCTTTGTAATTTTTAAAAAAGGTAATCTTAACGGATTACCTTTTTTTTTGTTAATACTTGTTGATAAATTATTATATGCTTATCCGCTAAACTCCAAAAAGAATTTTTTTTTACTATCTTTGTTATATGAAACTACTAGATTTTTACAAGTATTACCC
>JAOZNO010000019.1 GCA_029933755.1 Bacteroidales bacterium
CCGGAACCGGTAAAACGTTACTGGCACGTACTATTGCCAAAATGCTAAAAGTTCCTTTCACTATTGTTGATGCCACTATTCTAACAGAAGCCGGTTACGTTGGCGAAGATATTGAATCAATTTTAACAAGGCTGCTTCAAGTAGCTGATTATGATGTGCAGGCAGCTGAAAGAGGTATTGTATTTATTGATGAAATTGATAAAATTTCCAGAAAAAGTGATAATCCCTCAATTACCCGTGATGTTTCCGGGGAGGGTGTTCAGCAGGGACTGCTTAAATTACTTGAAGGTTCTATTGTTAATGTTCCACCACAAGGTGGTAGAAAACATCCTGATCAAAAACTTATTCCAATAAATACCAAAAATATTCTTTTCATTGCCGGTGGTGCTTTTGATGGAATTGAAAGAAAAATAGGTCAACGGATGAACACTAAAATGGTAGGTTATTCTGCCAGTGCTGCAAAAGATAAAATTGATAGAGAAAATTTGTTACAATATATTGCCCCCCAGGATTTAAAATCGTTTGGCTTAATTCCTGAAATTATTGGTCGCTTACCTGTTTTAACATATTTGACTCCATTAGACAGAGAAGCACTTAGAAATATTTTAACAGAACCCAAAAATTCTATTGTAAAACAATATAAAAAATTGTTTGAAATGGATAATATTAAACTCACTTTTGATTCAAAATCCCTTGATTTTATTGTTGATAAAGCGCTTGAGTTTAAACTGGGTGCACGTGGCTTACGTTCAATTTGCGAGGCAATAATGATTGATGCCATGTTTGAATTGCCATCCAATAATGAAAAGAGTTTCAAGTTAACGCTTGACTACGCAAAAAAGAAAATCAGCAGAACCAATATGAAAAAACTGAGGGTAGCATAATATTATATGCAAATGTGAAAATCAAATCACGTTCATATTCTTACAATTCCTAATTTTTACATTTTTACAATTTTAAACTCTACTCTACGATTTTTAATTTCAGCATCATCGGTGCCGGTTTCTAGTGGCTTAGTTCCACCGTAAGCTTTTCCTGTAATTCTGTTTCGGTCAATTCCATGCTTTATTAAGTAATTTTTAACTGCTGAAACTCGTTTTTGAGATAATGCCATTAAAAGGGATGGATTTCCCCTGGTATCAGTATGACCGGCTAATTCAATTTGCATTTTTGGAAACTTTTTCATTAAAGCAACAAAACGATCCAATTCGGTATACGAGGTTTCTGTAAATTCATCTTTACTTCGTTTAAATTGAACATTTTGTAAATTAATTACGGATCCTACCTCAATTGGTACCAGGTATAAGTTTTGTTTCAACTCTTTATATTTAGATACTTTTTTTAGGTCTATTTGTTCATTGATCGCAATATAATCTTTAGCGTCAGCACGAAAACCATATTCTTTCCCATATGGTAAAATAATTTTATAAGTACCTGTACGTGGGTTTGAGCGTGCAGTACCTACTTTAGCACCCGTTTTTAAATCTTCATAAACTATTTGTACTCCAATTGGCTTTTTTGTTTTTTTATTATAAACCTTACCGGAAATAAGTACAACAGGATCAGGACGGGCTTCTTCGCTCAGCTTTATTTCAAAAACATCATTATCTCCATACGAACCTTTTAATGAAACTAAATAGGCGTAATCACCTTTGGCCGAAATAGAATAATAGGTATCCCAGTCGGATGAATTAATTGTAGGACCCAAATTTTTTGGTTTTGACCATTTTCGCCAGCTATTATCCAGCCTTTTGGTAACAAAAATATCAGCACTTCCATAACCGGGATGTCCGTATGAGTAAAAGTATAAAGTTTTATTATCAGGAGCAATAAATGGTGTTCCTTCATTTAAAAAGGTATTTAAATCTGTACCCATGTTAAAAGGTTGACTGTAATTGCCATTAGGTAGGCGAAAACTAACATATAAATCTTTTGACCCATAAGTATCATCACGTTCTATTGACATAATTAATATTTTCCGATCAATCGTAGGGCAATAACTTTCATATTCGTTTTTATTGTAAAACTTTTCAATAACTACTTTTTTTGGAACAGACCAGCCCGTAGCCGTTCTATGTGAAATAGAAATGCCCTGATCGCTTAAATGTTTACCACTTTGGGTGTATAGTCCCTCTAACCACAAAGTGTTTCCATCAGGCGAAACGGCAATAACCAAATTGTCACCTGAATTATTTATAGGACTTTTCATTTGTTTCATTGTAGTCCAGCTACCATCTTCTTTTCGTGTAGCATACCAAACATCATATTTGTTTTTTTCGCCTATATTGCGTGGATCATGTTCTCTACCTATATACAAAGTATTACCATCAGGTGATATAATAGGTGCAATTTCAGAATATTTTGAATTAACACTAGTACCCAGGTTTTTCTTTTTGTAATTTGAGTTTATATTCTTAACCATGTTAATTCTCAATTGTTCATATTTAACTTTAATAAAATCAGCTTTAATAGTCATGCTTCTACCAACGATAAAACCAATTTTACTTCCAAAAAATTTTTCAAAAGCATGCGTATACACTAAAGTATTGTTTATATAAAAGAATAATTGTGTTCCCTTTTTTTTAATTGCCAAAGTGTTAAACTGGCCTAAAGGTTTAATTTTATCGCTGTTTTTCCATTCCTGCCATTGAAAAAATTTTTCTGTATTATAACCTGTAATGGTAAACATGCCATTTGAAGATATCATAAACCTGAAACTGTTATCCCAACCTCGGGCACCCCAAACAATACCATATCCCCAATTATCAACACCTGTTGTTTGTATTAATTTGGTTTCGATATAGAAATCACCATCTTCAGCCATGGCAAAATCCTTCCAAAAATTATAGGAAGCCTCATTTCTTTTATGCTGCATTACATAAAATCCATTTTCAACGTTTGTTTTAATATCTTTATTTTCAGATACACTCCATTGCCTTTTATTATTTTTAAACTCTTCGGTAAACTGTGTTTGAGCTACGGTAGAATAATAAATTAAAAAGATTATCGCAATCAGGTTTAAAGCTTTTTTAATCATAATCAATAAAATTTTGTGTGGTTTTATGATACAAATTTCACATATTTTTTTTAAAATTCCAATTTATTATTTTTTTATTAGGCGAATAAATAAAAAAGGTCGTTTCTATTTTAGAAACGACCTGGTAATTTATTAATTTATCAAACTGAGGAATAACTACAACTTATCAATCTCCCCATTTTCTTTAATTTGATAGTTTGTTGTTTCTTCATCATATTTTACGGTAACTTTGTAATCCGTATCTATTTTCCCTTTTGTGTTGTATTCCTGACCAGCCTGTGGGCCGGCACCAATAAGTTCGTAAGCTGCAAAATCAATATTTGAAATTAGCTCACCATCATTATCATAAGTGCACAGAAAATAATAGGTAGAACCCATTTCAAAACGAGCATATACTATTGCACTGTACTTTGCTGTTTGTACCGGATTGCTTACAAAAAAGTAATCCGTATATTCTGCCATTTCTTCAAGATCAGCTTTCCCCAAATCTTCAGCCTTTGCCAGATATTTTATTTGTTTCTCTAAAGAAATTTTCCCGGAAACATCATCCTGTTGCGGATTTAGTTCATATGGAAGCTTAACACTTTCAAATTGGCTTAGAAAAGCTTTATAATCAGCATCTAATTGCGGTTCTTGTTCATTTTCAGGTGTTTGGTTTTCCTGAGCTTCTGAATTGTTATTCTCATCCTGAACATCCTCTATGATTTGATTTTCAGTATTTTCAGTATCTTTTTGCTCTTCATCATCACTACATGACCATAAGGATATTGAAAAGACTAAGAATATCAATAATAATTTGTTCATCTGTTTGTTTTTTATAGATTAATGTTTAGTAAGATCAAATTAAATAATAAGCGTAAAATTGTAAAATAAACTTGTAATTTGCAAAAAAAGTATCATTTAAGTATGTTTAACCCTATTAATTCCTGTCGTAGTTTTGCTACAAGCAAAATTAGAACGCGGATAACGCAGATTTAACGGATTAACACTGATCTTTTTGCACTAAGCTTTTTCATTTATGACATAGTCTTTTATTATTAAAGTTATGGTGAATACAAATTATTCCCTTAAATACCCAAACACCATTTAGTTGACAGGTAGTCACGGTGTGACTTTTAAAATAAAAGGGATACGTAATTTTATCAACTTACTGTTTAATAACCAGTCACGCCGTGACTCTACGGATACAAATTATTCATTAGAAAATAATCATTAGTCATTTCTTTACTCTTCATCAACCCAGCCTTTAGCCTTTTCAATAGCCTTTAGCCAGCCTTTGTACAATCTATTCCTTTCTGCTTCGTTCATTCTAACAACGAAACTTTTATCCATTTTCTTTTTTCTCACAAATTCTTCCTTTGTCCATAAACCAATAGCAATTCCAGCTAAACCAGCTGCTCCCAGGGCTGTAGTTTCAACTATTTCAGGTCGGTCAACCCGGGTATTCAGAATATCAGCCTGAAATTGCATTAGGTAATCATTTACCGAAGCACCACCATCAACATTCAGCTCAGTTAATTCAATACCGGAATCATTACTCATAGCATCTAATACATCTTTTGTTCTATATGCCAGTGCTTCAATCGTAGCTTTTACAATGTGTTTATCAGTAACTCCCTGAGTTAAGCCAAAAATAGCACCGCGTGCATACATATCCCAGTGTGGGGCACCCAAGCCAGAAAATGCAGGCACTACATAAATATCTTCATCCTCTTTGACGCTTTCAGCAATAGATTGAGTTTCTTTGGCATCTTTTATTAGTTTTAATCCATCCTTTAGCCATTTAATAGCCGCACCTGCAATAAAAACACTACCTTCAAGTGCATATACTACTTCGTCACCTATTGACCAGGCAATTGTAGACAGTAGTCCTGATTTTGATTCAACAATATGATCACCAGTGTTCATTAACATGAAACAGCCTGTACCATATGTGTTTTTTGCCATACCTTTTTCAAAACAAGCTTGTCCAAAAAGTGCTGCCTGTTGGTCGCCAGCAATACCGGATATTGTAATTTCAGCACCATCAAATAGTTTTCCCGATGTTTTGGCAACAATTCCACTTGATGGTTTTACTTCAGGAAGCATCGTGGCAGGAATATCAAAGATGTCAAGCAGTTTTTTGTCCCATTTTAAAGTGCGAATATTAAAAAGCAATGTTCTTGAAGCATTTGAATGATCTGTTATATGGGTTTTTCCATCGGTAAGTTTCCATATTAACCAACTATCAACCGTACCAAAAAGTAAATCTCCTTTTTCTGCTTTTTCTCTTGCCCCCGCCACATTATTTAGTATCCAGTTAATTTTAGTTGCCGAGAAATAGGAATCAATAACCAATCCGGTAGATTTTCGTATAAAATCACAATAACCTTCATGCTTTAGTTTTGTACAAAAGTCAGAGGTTCTTTTATCTTGCCAAACAATAGCATTATAAACAGGAATTCCAGTATTTTTATCCCATACAATTGATGTTTCCCGTTGATTAGTAATACCTATTGCAGAAATTTTAGTGGGAGAAATATTTAATTCGTTTAATAAATCTTTTATTACCGAATATTGACTTTGCCATATTTGCTCAGGGTCATGCTCTACCCAACCCGGTTTGGGATATATTTGAGGGTACTCAACTTGCTTAATTCCACAAATTTTTAATTCGCCATTAAATAATATAGCCCTGGAACTACTGGTTCCCTGATCAAGAGATAAAATATATTTATTCATTTTTACTTGCTTTTAATTCTACTACCATTTTAGTGGGTACTTACCCTTGAGGTAATTTTTAGTATTAATCCACCATGGTTATTCGTTGATTTGTTTATCTGTTTATAGGTAGTATAATTAAGAAGTAAATGTGTATAAGGACATAAACAAATAAACGTAAAAACAAATAATCAACATACATTTTAATAGTTACCCACTAAGTTTGCAGTAGTACCGTTTTTAAAAATATCAGCAAAATAATAAAATTTCATCAATTACCGAATTCCTATAAAGGTCGAGTTGGGCTAAAATGATTTCTCAGAATAAAAATTTCTCAATTAATGAAACAAGCTTTTGAGGCTGTTCGGCATGTAACCAATGTCCTGCATTATCAATTGTTTTTAATTCAGCATAAGGAAAAATGGTTTCGATATGTTCCAGATCCTCATCAGTAATATAATTTGAATCACCTCCACGTATAAATAAAACAGGAAAACCGGTAATACTAACTCCACTAGTATGAGAATTAGCATCTATACCATTTAAAATTTTATCTAAATTGTTGTAAAGTGCGTTAATATTTAAACTCCAATTTAAAGAATTATCCTTATTACGATGAATATTCTTCAGTAAAAATTGCCTTATTCTAATGTTTTTAATTGATTTTTCCAGTTCTCTGTCTACATCCTTTCTATTATTTATTAACGAAAAATCAATACTTTTCATGGCTTTTATAATACCATGATGATTTATCTCCGATTTATTCTCTTTGGCGATTTGCAGATATGACTTAGGTGCAATGTCAAGTACAATTAGGTTGCTTACTTTTTCAGGATATTGATTTGCAAAATGCATAACTGTTTTACCTCCCATTGAATGACCAATCAGTACAACCTTTTCAATGTTCTGATTTTCAATAAATTCATGCAGATCATTAACCATTAACTCATAATTATGCTCTGCACTATGTGGTGAGTGGCCATGATTTCGTTGATCAATAAGGAATATCTCATAGTTTTTAGCCAAATGCCTACCTATGGTAACCCAATTATCAGAAGATCCGTATAAACCATGTACAATAATTATAGGTACACCCTCACCATATTTTCGATAAAAGAGCTCCACTATTTTAATTGTCTCAAATACATTTGAATCGTATTTTCCAGACCAAAATACAATGCATCTGAAATCAGTGCATGTCCAATAGAAACTTCAGTCAAATTTTTTACATTAGTCATGAAGAAGTTCAAATTATCCAAATCCAGATCATGACCTGCATTTAATTCCAGGCCATTTTCTATTGCAATTCTGCTTGCCTCAGTAAAAGGTTTTACTGCAATATCTCTGTTAATATGATAATTGGCAGCATAAGGTTCAGTATATAGCTCTACCCTGTCTGTTTCTGTTTTGGCAGCATGGGTAATGTTTTCAGGATTAGTATCAACAAAAATAGAGCTTCGGATACCTGCATTTTTAAAATCCTGAATTATTTCCTTTAAAAAAGATTGATTCTTTACAGTATCCCATCCGGCATTTGAGGTTAAAGCACCTGGAGGATCAGGAACAAGAGTAACCTGCTCGGGCTTTATAGACAAAACTAAGTCAATAAATTTTTTATTTGGGTATCCTTCAATATTAAACTCTGTTTTTACCAATGGTTTAAGGTCTATTACATCCTGATACCTGATATGTCGCTCATCAGGTCGTGGGTGAATGGTAATTCCTTGTGCACCAAAACGCTCACAATCTATGGCAACCTTTAATAGGTCAGGAACATTCCCACCTCTGGCATTTCTTAATGTTGCTATTTTATTTATATTTACACTTAATCTCGTCATAATTGGATAGTTTTTATAATTTCATTAGGTTTGTACTTATTTTTATCTTTAAAAATATTTAAGAGGCTTATAATTAGGTGATTATACTTTATTTTTATTATTTAAAGTATTTCACTTAAATTTCTATATAAGGGTTTCATGCAAAATTAACGTATTTTTTGGTTTATATACTAATGCTGGCTAAAGATTTAATATCAGATATTATACCGATAATAAAAACATCGGAAACGGGAATAAAAGCACTAAATTGGATGGAAATATTTAGGGTTTCTCATCTTCCTGTGGTAAACAATGAGGATTTTCTGGGGCTTATTTCGGATACTGATATTTATGACTTAAATAAGGCTGAAGAGGCTATTGGGGCACATCCACTTTCATTAATCAGGCCATATGTATATGCAAATCAGCATATTTATGAAGTAATTGATTTGGTTTCAAAATTAGATTTAACAGTAGTGCCGGTATTAACTGAAGACAAACAATATATTGGTTGTATAACGGTACATGATTTAGTAAACAAATTTTCTGAAATTACTGCTACATCTGAACCTGGTGGAATTATTGTGCTTGAAATGAATGTTAATGATTATTCTTTATCAGAAATTACGCAAATTATTGAAGGAAGTGACATAAAAATTCTTAGTTTATATGTGTCGGGGCATAAAGATTCGACAAAAATTGACTTAACACTTAAGCTTAATACAACTAACTTAGGTGGCGTTTTACAATCATTTGAAAGGTATAACTATTCTGTAAAAGCCTCTTTTCTTGAAAATGAGAAACTGGAATTTTTATATAAGGAAAGGTTTGAGTCTTTTATGAATTATTTGGATATGTAAGAATCATTAATAAATTTAATTTTATAAAATAATAAGATAAACAATCAGGTTTTTGACATTATTTTAATCATATAGATATGTATTTTTAATTATTTTCGTTTCTATATCATTACCTCATTATAATACATATTAAGAGTGTTCATCCGTATAAAATATCATTTAATTTTCATTTTTTTAATTTACTTGGCTATCAACAGCGAAAGTATTTATGCTCATACTTTTCTATATAAAAATCAGCCTTCAAGTTCTGGTGATTCTTTAAACGAGATTTCAATAAACAATATTTTGATTATAGGAAATGATCGTACCAAAGAAAAGATAATAATTAGAGAGTTAGTTATAGAAAAGGGCGTGGCATATGAAAGTTATTTGCTTGATAGGAATATTGAAAAAAGTAAAATAAACCTTTTAAAACTCCCATTGTTTAATTATGTAACTATTCAAAAAGTTTTTTTAACTGATAATTTAGTAGATATTTACATAGTTGTTGAAGAGCGTTGGTTTACCTGGCCTGAAATGGCAATTATTAATAAAGAAAGAAACTTTAATTCATGGTGGGAGACTAAGGATTTTAGTAAACTGGATTATCGTTTCTCTGTTAGGCAATATAATATATTTGGACTAAACCATGTATTTAAATTTGGATTATCTTTGGGGTTTACCCGTGAGCTTTGGTTGGTTTATAACAATATTTTTCTAGACAAAAAACAACATCATTATTTAGGTGTTTATGCAAGCATGTTTTATCAAAAGGATGCGTTTTACTTAACCTATCAAAACAAGATACAAACTTTTATAAGTGATGATGAGAATTCTCTGGAAGGAAAAGAAGCAGAAATTTTTTACACCTATCGTCCAGGTTTTAATAATAAACATAGGTTTAGTGTTGCATATCGGGAGCAAGTTGCTGATGATAGCCTGGTTTCAATGAATAACGATTATTTTGGAAAGTCACAAACAAAACTATCCTATTTTGAATTAAAATATCGTTTTGAACATGATAGGCGAAATAGTAGGGGATACCCAACAAAGGGAAGCTTGTTCAGAACAGAAATAACACAAGAAGGTTTAGGTTTCCTGGAATCAGGAGGACTAAATATCCTTTCAGTTTATACTAACTATAAAAAGTATTATCAAATATCAGGAAAGTTTTATGGTGCAAATTCAGTAAGTTTAAAAAAATCGTTTAACGAATATGAGGTTTATTTTTTAAAAAAAGGTTTGGGCTATAGAAATGATTTACGGGGGTATGAGTATTATGTTATTGATGGGCAGGATTATTTATTATCAAAAAATAATTTGAAATTTAATTTATTGCCTTTAACTATTGTAAACCTCAACTTTATACCTATAAAAAAGTTTAGAAAAATACATTTTGCCATCTATTTAAATGCTTATTTTGATGTAGGATATGTCTATGATAAATATCAGGATATAAATTACATGAATGATTTTTCAAATAACTTGCAGTATAGTGGTGGAATTGGCATTGACCTTGCTACATACTATGATAGTGTATTTAGGCTTGAGTATTCAATAATTAAAAATGGTGAATCTGGGATATTTATTCACTTTTCAGCGCCTATTTAAGAGGATAATACTCCTAAAAATTTCAAAGAACGAGAGCATGAGTAAAATATGTGTTTTATTATATTTGAAAGTATATTATTAGAGGTGGTCTTAATTGCTGCTTGTGTATTATATTGAAAAATAGTTATTTATTAAAATTGTATTTAAGTGAGAATTGCTATTTACGGTAAAAAGTTTGATGCAGATTTTGATAATTATATTATCAAAATGTTTGATATATTAGAGAAAGCTAAAATAGAAATATGTGTATATGAAGCTTTTTTTGAGTATATACAAAAAAGACTTTCGTTAAAAAAAGATGGCATTACTTTTTTTTCAAGTCAAAAAGGGCTTACTGGGAACTATGACATTTTTTTGAGTATCGGAGGTGATGGTACCTTTCTTGAAAGTGTAGCTTTTGTTAAAGATAAAGGAATTCCTATTGCAGGAATAAACAGTGGACGCCTGGGGTTTTTAGCAAATATTTCAAAAAAGGAACTGGAAACAGCACTTAATAAAATGATAAGTAAAAGCTACTCATTTGAAGAAAGAGAATTAATTGAGTTAGAAACCGCAGAGGATCAATTTAAAAATAATAACTTTGCACTTAATGAGATAACAGTACAGAAAACAGATTCAAGCTCAATGATTACCATTCACGTTTATTTGGATGGCCAGTTTTTAACTACATATTGGGCAGATGGTTTAATTATATCAACACCAACAGGGTCAACAGCCTATTCATTAAGTGCTGGTGGACCAATTGTTGCCCCTGATGCCAAAAACTATATTATAACACCTTTGGCACCGCATAATTTAACAATTAGGCCAATTGTTGTTCCTAATCATCATAATCTAACTTTGAAAATTGAAGGTCGAGATCAAAATTATTTAGTTTCTTTGGATGATAGGCATAAAGTTCTTTCTAATTCAGTTGAACTGAAAATTAAAAAATCAAAATTCAAGATTAAAATATTGAAACATGATAATCGGACATTTTACAGTACCTTAAGAGAGAAATTAATGTGGGGACTTGATAAAAGGAATTAATCTCATCAAGTAATTTGTGTATTCTGTAAAATAGTTTATAACTGAAATAACAAAATTTAATTTAATACGTATATATATAATGGTTAAGAATATATAGGCCGCTAAACCCATTTTTAGAGAAAAATATTGAAAATTCATTGATGGCAATATTTTTGTATTTTATCAATTGATTTTGCAAATTAAATATTCAATCTTAATTTAGCCTCGTTTTATATGGCAATTAATAAATGTACAGCATGAAGAGATCTTATTTTTTAATATTGTTAGTGTTTTTTGGATTATATACCCTAAATGCTCAAAGATGGAAAGCAGAACGTAATACTGTTGTTATGGATGCTGGTATTACTCATTTCCTGGGTGATTTAGGTGGTGGCGCTGAAGATGCAGCTCATTTTTTTGGAGTAAGAGATATTAATTTTGTTAAAACAAGACCTGTTGTTAGTGCAAAGTTTCGCTATCGAATTATTGAAGAGGTGTCAGCTAAAGCAGGTATTTCATGGGGTATTCTTGCAGCATCAGATGAAACCTCAGGATCTGAAGGAAGAATGCTACGCAACTTGAGTTTTACATCAAATATCTGGCAATTTAGTTTACATGGAGAGTATTATTTTTTGAAAGAAAAATCAAATCCTCGTTATTCTTTTTCAAGTTTAAAAAGTATCCGTAATTTTAGTGCTTATGTATTTACTGGTGTTGCTGTAACTTATTTTAATCCAAAAGCTGAGCTGGATGGTGTAAAGTATGCACTACAACCATTGGGTACTGAAGGGCAAGGTATTGGAGATAATCCTGCTCTCTACAGTAAAATCGCTATTGGCTGGCCAGTTGGTTTGGGTGCTAAATACGGTCTTTCCCGAAATCTTGCTATTGGAATTGAAATTTCAAATACCTATACTACTTCTGATTATTTGGATGATGCCCATGATCAATATTTCGATAATACCCAAATATCAGACACTTATGGCCCTATTGCTGCGGCACTGGCAGACCGCCATCTTAATGCAGATGGAACACCGGCAACACCGTATGCATCAGAAACCCCAAGAAGAGGAGGGCCTGACTATAATGATGCTTACCTTATGACTGTTATTACATTAACCTATAAATTGAAGAAAAATTCATCAGGGCTTCCAAAATTTTAGTATTTTGTAAATAGCACTATTATATAAATTTTTTAAAAATGTGGCAATTTAAAAATATGAATCGCTGTTTTTCGGTATTGTCTATAAAGAAACTGCTTGTTCTTTTATTTATTTTAATACAAATAAATACAATTGCTCAGAAAAAGCATGAAATTGGTATTTTTGTTGGATCATCTTATTATATGGGGGAGTTAAATAGCACTAAGCTTTTCTATATGCCATCACCTGCTATTGGATTTTTATACCGGTATGATCTTAATGCACGCTATGCTTTTAAACTTACCGGAACATTTGCAAAACTTCAAGCTAATGATTCAAAGTCAGATGATTTGTATCAACAACAGAGGAATCATAGTTTTTCAACTCTGGTAAGTGATATCTCACCTATGATTGAGTTTAACTTTCTTCCATTTCATGCAGCTAGTCGTCATGAATACTATGCAGCTTATGTAACTGCAGGACTTGGAGTAATGTTTATGCAATCACCTTCAAACTTTCCATTGCATCCTGTAATTCCTTTTGGATTAGGATTTAAGTATGGTGTTTCAAAAAGAATGGTTATTGCTGCTGAATGGACATACAGGAAAACTTTTACAGACTATATTGATCAAGTCCCTCCAGATGAATATCCCAATAATGGGGGCGCTCCCGCTAAACAACTTTCGTATAACAACACGAAAGACTGGTATTCTTTTGCAGGAATCACTTTTACTTATAAATTTGCACTCGGTAGAAATTCATGTCCTGCTTATGGGCAACAATAAAATAATTTCTTAACTATAACAAAATGGCAAGCAAGGAGCAGATTGATAAAAAAAAAATGCCCAAACATATTGCTATTATCATGGATGGCAATGGAAGATGGGCAAAACAACATGGTAAAAATAGGATTTTTGGACACAAACAGGGGGCAAAAGCAGTTAAAGAAATTGTTGAAATTTCAGGGGAGATAGAGTTAGAATACCTCACCCTTTATGCATTTTCAACAGAGAATTGGAATCGACCCAAGCTGGAAGTTGAAGCTTTGATGTCACTTTTAGTTTCATCAATAAATTCGGAGACCCGAGAGCTTATTAAAAATAATGTTAGGCTTCTTGCAATAGGTAATCACGATAAATTACCCAAAAATGTTCGAAAAAAACTGTACGATGCTATTGATGCTACAAGTAAAAATACTGGTTTAAAGCTTGTTTTGGCTTTAAGTTATAGTTCAAAATGGGAAATCCTTGAAGCTGTAAAAAAAATAGCAAGTCAAATAAAGGAGGAGAAACTTCAAGTTGAAGATATAAATGAGACAATTTTTGATCAGAACCT
Source organism: Bacteroidales bacterium (assembly GCA_029933755.1). GTDB lineage: Bacteria > Bacteroidota > Bacteroidia > Bacteroidales > NBLH01 > NBLH01. The sequence goes on from JAOZNO010000019.1 coordinate 13,490, forward strand.
TACAACTAAAGATATTCCCCACCCTGAGCTAATGATTAGGACTAGTGGTGAATTCCGCATAAGTAATTTTTTATTATGGCAACTAGCCTATGCTGAACTTTTTTTCTCAGACAAGTTGTGGCCTGACTTTGGGAAAGAAGATTTTTTGGATGCAATAGTGAATTTTCAGCAAAGAGAAAGAAGATTTGGAAAAACAAGTGACCAAGTACAGCAAAAAATCTAAAAAAAAACTTAATTTCGCAGCTCGTTTATATAATTAAGATATTTTATCAACGATAAAATATTACTTCTTCAATCAACAATAGATTGGATAGGATGTTCGTTTGGTAGGAATTAGGAAACAATTAAAATATGAAGCTTAAAAGATATTTAATAGTATTATATTACATATAATTGGAAAGAAGTCAACTTAATTTCCAAGCTGCAGACATACAGCATCAACAAAGGAGAGCGGCAAAGGCGGAGGAATCAGGGTCACGATTTTCG
>JAOZNO010000532.1 GCA_029933755.1 Bacteroidales bacterium
CTCAGAGTATTCCTTTTGGGGTTTTTATTACAAGTCCGAATGGAGGAAATATCTTTGTTAATGACTTTTATTGTAATATAACAGGATTAAATTATAAAGAAGCAAAGGGCTTAGCCTGGAAAAGAGCGATACATAAGGAAGATTTAAAATCAGTAACAAAAAGATGGGACTCTTCTTTAAAAAAGAGTCCTATGAATTTTAATATGATGTATAAAATTCAGAATGTTACAAATGGAAAAATATATAATGTACATGCCCTGGTAAAAGAAATGAAACATAATGGAGAGTTAATAGGCTTTGTTGGTGTACTAAAAGATATTACAAAAGAAGAAAAACTGTTGAGTAAATTAAAAAATTATCAGTTAATTATTAGAAATTCAAGCGAAATGATGTCATTGATAAGCAAAGATTTTATGTATCTTGCAGTTAATGATTCTTATGTACGTGCGCATGGCTTAAAAAAACATGAAATTGAAGGCAAAACATTTACTCAATTATGGGGTGAAGAACTTTTCGACGAAAAAATCAAAGAAAAGTTTGATGAGGCTTTTACCGGAAAAATTGTTCGTTATCAGGATTGGTTTGACTTTGAAAATTTAGGAAGAAAATATATGGATGTTATATATCAGCCTGTATATGGTAATCGTGGTGAAGTTGAATCTTTAACTGTAAATACTTTAGATATTACTGATTTAAAAGAAACACAATCAAATCTTGAAAAAGCAATTAATGAGGCTGAGAAAGCAAATAAAGCAAAAAGTGAATTTCTTGCAAATATGAGCCACGAGATAAGAACACCATTAAATGCAGTAATCGGATTTACGGAACTTCTTGAAAGTCAGATTAATGATAATAAACAAAAAAAATATTTACGATCAGTAAAAGCGGGAGGAAGGAGTTTATTAACTATTATTAATGATATTCTTGACCTGTCAAAAATAGAAGCAGGAAAAATGGAACTTAACTTTGAGCCTGTTCATATTGATAATTTAATTGAAGAAATTAGTCAGATTTTTTCAATTAAAATTGATGAGAAAGCTTTGCTTTTTGAGATATTTACTGACCCTCAATTACCATATTATATTTTACTGGATGAAATACGTCTGAGGCAAATTCTTTTTAATCTGGTTGGTAATGCTATAAAGTTTACCAAAGAAGGCGGTATAAAAGTATCGTTTAAGCTTAAAAAAAAGGAAAAAGAAACAATTGATTTGGAAATAAATGTTGAAGATACCGGAATTGGAATTCCAAAGGATCAACAAAAAGAAATTTTTAAAGCATTTAAACAACAAGCCGGGCAAAGCACCCGAAAATATGGAGGAACCGGCTTAGGACTTACCATTAGCAGAAAATTAGTGGAATCAATGGGTGGAAAAATTAGTGTGGAAAGTATAGTTGGGAAATATACCAAGTTTACAATTATACTAAATAAGGTGAAAATAGTATATTCTGAAAAAAATAAAAAAAAGATTAATATTATTGAAGAATATGATATTGTTTTTGATAAGGCTAATGTTTTGGTTATTGATAGAGTAAAAGAAAACAGGGATTTGATAACTGCTAATTTTAGTGATACTGCCTTAAATATAATCTCGGCAAGGGATGCAAAAGAGGCAATGCAATTAATTCAATCAGAGAAAATACATTTGTTAATTCTTGATGTTAATATAAAAGATTTAAAAAGTTGTAAGATAAATGATTTGGTAAAACAGATTATTAAAAATGGAAATCCACCAATAATTGCTATGTCAACTTCAATAATTACCAAAGATAATTGTGATATGAAGATTGATTTTTCTGATTTCCTATCTAAACCGATGAAGCGTGCTGATTTAATATTATGTGTATCACGATTCTTAAAACATAATAAAATTCGTAAAAAGAAGAAAAAAAGTGATCTGCAAAATTTTGATGATTCACTAAAGAACTTACAATTAAAACCTGAATTTAATGAAATAATTAAGCAAATTGATGAGGAATTTGTTCCCATGTGGGAAAAAGCAGTACGTGATGAACTATCTGATGATATTGAGCAGTTTTCCAGAGAATTAAAAACTTTTGCAGAAAAATATCAAATTAAAATTCTTGTTAAATTTGCTAATAATCTTTCAGAGTATTTAAATAGTTTTGATTTAGAAGAAATGACTAAAAGTTTGAAAGGGTTTCCTGATATTATTGAAAAAGTAAAAGGTAAAAATTAATAAGCAATTTAAAATGTATCAAAACAATAATCCAAAAATATTAATCATTGATGATATTGCTGAAAATATCAAAGTAGTTGCTAATGTTTTGAAAAAGCACAATTTCAATATAAGTTATGCGCAAAGTGGTAAAGATGGTATTGCCAGGGCAAAAAAGGTGTATTTTGATTTAATCCTGCTCGATATTATGATGCCGGAAATGGATGGCTTTGAAGTGTGTAAGTTTCTTAAAAAGGATAATGAAACAAAAGATATTCCGGTCATTTTTTTAACTGCAAAAACAGATGAAGATAGTTTGAAAAAAGGTTTTGAGTCAGGTGGTATTGATTTTATAACAAAGCCTTTTAAAACGAATGAACTACTTGCACGTGTAAATACACATATACAACTAAAACTGGTGCAGGAACAACTAAGCAGAATAAATGAAGAGATTCAGGAAGCAAACGAAAATAAGGATAAACTACTTTCAATTATTGCTCATGATTTACGAAATCCTTTTTCTGTATTAATTACTTTTTCTAAACTCATAATGGATTCATTTGAGGAATTTTCAAAAGAAGATATTCTAACTTATATGAAATCCTTCTATGAAACATCAAAACAAGGGTATAGCCTTTTAGACAATCTACTGAAATGGTCGAAATCGCAAACAGGAAAAATGGATATAATTCCTGATTCGTTTGAGATAAATGATTTGGTTGAGGAGACCATTACATTATTAAATTCTCAGGCATTAAACAAACACATAAATCTTAAAAATAATGTACCTGAACATATCTTGGCATTTGCTGATATTAACATGGTACTTACGGTGTTACGTAACTTAATTACCAATGCCATAAAATTTACTAATGAGGGAGGAAATGTACATATTTCTGCTGAGCAGAATGAGAAGCATGTTAAAATAAGTATAATTGATGATGGAGTTGGAATGGAAGCTGAGGATATTGATAAATTATTTAGAATTGATATAAAACATAGTACATCGGGAACAATTGGTGAAAGAGGTACTGGTTTAGGAATAATTTTATGTAAAGAATTTATTGAAAAGAATAATGGTGAATTGTTAGTTGAAAGTAAACCTAATGTAGGTAGTACTTTTAGTTTTACATTGCCTAAAGTAGAAACTAGTAATTTGCAACTTGGAAATTGATAATTAGTCCTTCGACTTCGATAAGTATAAATGATTAAAAAATGCAGAGACTTGCAAAGTTTTTAAAACTTGGTAAGTCTTGTTATTTAATTGATAATTGATAAAAATTTGAAAGTGTAAAGATGTGGAAATTTATGAAATATATTTTATCAATATAAATAAACAAACCTGAGTCTTTTATATCAGCCTAAGCCTCGGAGTAAGTTAAGAACTTGTAACAATCAGCTAATGACTAATATACTAATTACTAATAAATGAAAGCGAAAATTTTAATTGTTGACGATGTATTGCAAAACATTCAAATTATTGGAAAAATTTTAACAGATACCAATTATAACATAAGCTATGCAACAGATGGCATTTCTGCAATAGAGAAAGTTAACAATATAAATA
>JAOZNO010000020.1 GCA_029933755.1 Bacteroidales bacterium
ACACTTCATCAGAAATACCATTCCCTTCATTTCCCATAATGAGTATTTTTTTTTCGTTAAAAGTGGTAGCATAAATAGACTCTCCATCCATAAAACTACCATAAATATGGTAATTTTCTTCTCTTTTTGCTTTCTGTAAAAATGCAGGAAGATTAGTATAATACACATTTACCCGGGCAATTGATCCCATTGTCGATTGTATCACTTTAGGGTTAAAAACATCGGCACAAGCTGTTGAGCAAATAATATTCTTTATTCCGTACCAGTCAGCTAGTCGAATAATCGTTCCCAAATTTCCGGGATCCTGAACACCATCTAAAGCTATTAAAAAATTTGTTTGAAAACTATTAGAAATATCATAATCCGGAATTTCAAACAAAGCTAAAATATTTGTGGATGTTGACAAAAAGCTAATTTTTTTTAACTCATTTACAGTAGTTCTAACTACTTCTACTTCTTCCAAAATTTCAATCTCCTGAATAATCTCAGCCAAGCCAAAAATTTCTACGACTTTAACATTTGAATTTAACAATTCCTGAATTGTTTTTACACCCTCTGCCACAAACAAGCCAGTTTTAGTTCGGTACTTTTTGTACTTTAGCGACTGAATAAGTTTTATTTTAGCTTTACTAATCATAAGCCAAACTTACATAAAATGTCCTAATATAAAAATTCGTGAATTAGCGGCATCTTTAAATCAGAATTTATTTGTAATTTTGCACTCTGCAACTAAAATTTTAATAAATATAAATAATTATGGTATTAGATCAAATTAAACCAGGTGTAGTAACAGGTGATGATGTTCAAAAACTGTTTAAAATTGCAAAAGATAACAATTTTGCACTTCCTGCAGTAAATATTGTTAGTTCAAATTCAGCTAATGCGGTACTTGAAGCTGCTAAAGAAGCAAATTCGCCAGTTATAATTCAGTTATCAAACGGTGGTGCTCAGTTTTATGCGGGAAAAAGTTTATCTAACGATAATCATGCAGCAAGTATTTTAGGTGGAATTGCAGCAGCAAAACATGTTGACATCCTTGCAAAAGCATACGGAATCCCAGTTATTCTTCACACAGATCACGCGGCACGTAAGCTATTACCATGGATTGATGGTCTTTTAGAAGCAGGCGAAGCAAACTTTAAAGAGTACGGAAAACCACTTTTCAGTTCGCACATGCTTGATTTATCTGAAGAGCCTTTAGAAGAAAATCTTTCTACTTGTGAAAAATACTTAGAAAGAATGAGCAAAATTGGGATGACACTTGAAATTGAACTAGGTGTTACTGGTGGTGAAGAAGATGGAGTTGATAATTCAGATTTAGACAGCTCACTTTTATACACACAACCTGAAGAAGTTTCAGAAGCTTATGAACGTTTAAGTAAAATTAGCAATAAATTTACGATTGCAGCTTCTTTTGGTAACGTACATGGTGTTTATAAACCGGGTAATGTAAAATTAACACCCGTTATCTTAAAAAACTCACAGGAATATATTCAAAAGAAATTTAATACGGCAGATAAACCTGTTGATTTTGTCTTTCATGGCGGTTCAGGTTCCACACATGAGGAAATCCGTGAAGCAGTATCTTACGGTGTTATTAAAATGAATATTGATACGGATACACAATGGTCTTTTTGGGATGGTGTTAGAAATTATGAAAGTAAAAATCATGATTATTTACAAGCTCAAATTGGTAATCCAGAAGGTGCAGATAAGCCTAATAAGAAAAAATACGATCCAAGAGTTTGGCTTCGTGAAGCAGAAAAATCAACAGTAGTACGACTTTTAGTTGCTTATAATGATTTAAATGCTTTAAATAAAAATTAATTTTAACAATTTTGACATGAATAGTTTTACCGCTTTTTATTTTCAGGTAAAACTATTTTTTTTATGTTTGCAGAGTATAAACTGTAAGCACACTTTTAAAAGCTTATAATTTGACTTTTGAAATTTGGTATATTGCCTGCTGTCAATAGCTATGAAATTTCAAACTTTAAATATATGAAGTACAATGTAACATGATGAAAAAATTTGTATTGCATAGGCCAAATACAAATTTTTCATTATACAATAATCATTAATCAATTTTTATGGGCTGGTTTAACAGATTAAAGAAGGGTATAAATACCGAAACAAAAGATAAAAAGAATACAAAAGAGGGATTGTGGTATAAATGTCCTGAGTGTAAAAAAATTGTACCGATGGAAGATCATTTGGCGAATTTAAATGTTTGTGAATGTGGACACCATGATAGAATAAGCTCTTTGGCCTATTTTGAATTATTATTAGACAATAATAAATTCAAAGAGCTTGACGCTAATTTAAGTTCAAAAAACCCACTAAAATTTGTTGATAAGAAAAAATACTCTGATCGTCTTAAAGCTGTTGAAAAGAAAACAGGATTAAAAGATGCAATCACTACCGTACACGGAAAAATTGATAATCAGGATATTGTTATTGCTTCAATGAACTTTGAATTTATTGGTGGATCAATGGGTGCAGTTGTTGGTGAAAAAATTGCCAGAGCAATTGATTACTGCATTAAACACAAAACACCATTTATGATTATCTCAAAATCAGGTGGAGCCAGAATGATGGAAGCCGCATATTCCTTAATGCAAATGGCTAAAACTTCGGCAAAATTGAATCAGCTTTCAAATGCAAAAATACCATTTATCTCTTTAATGCTCGATCCTACAACCGGTGGTGTTACAGCATCATACGCTATGTTGGGTGATATAAATATTGCAGAGCCTGGTGCATTAATCGGTTTTGCCGGTCCCCGTGTAATTAGGGATACTGTTGGCCGCGACCTACCAGAAGGATTTCAAAAATCAGAATTCCTTTTAGAGCATGGTTTTTTGGATTATATTGTTGAAAGAAAAAACCTAAAAGCAACTTTGTCAAAACAATTAAGACTACTTGCTAATTAAAGTTCGTCTATAAAGTTTGTGTTTGGTTTAGAAAGTTCGATATCTAGAAAAATGTGAGTTTACTATCGTAAACGACCATTTTGAGGGCAAACATAACAGCCTGTCCCGAGATTATCGGGAAAAATAGCGGACTTTATGGACAAAACACTAATTAAACCTTAAGCTATCTAAAACTAATGCTAAACTAATATGCTCCGATCTATTGTTACGGTTATTTTTATAACTGCATTTACACTTACTTATGCCCAAAAAGAAACATCCGATAGTTTAAAACTTGAAATAAAATATTCAAATAAATCCTTAAACATACAGGATGGTTTTGCAAAAGCTTATATAACCGGAGGGAAACAACCTTTTAGTTATAAATGGTCTAACCGAAATACCGATTTAAAAAGTAACACATCAGAAGGCCTCACTGAAGGGCAAGAATATAGTTTAACAGTAACTGATGCTGATAAAAATTCAGTTTCGCAATTATTTAAAATATCAGCCGAATCAGCCGATGAAAAAATAAATGCATTTTTTGTTCCCATAGTTAATTTTATGGCCAAATACCTTATGGGTGATATATTTGCGGCACTAAACCTTTATGATCCTACGATATATGACAATGATGGAAATGCGATCCACTACCCTAATGGTGATGCTCGCACAATGAGTATTCCACTTGTTGTTGTTTGGCTGGTTATCGGAGCCTTATTTTTTACAATCCGCATGAAGTTCATTAATTTTAGAGGATTTAAACATTCAATTGATTTAATCAGCGGAAAATTTGACAACCCAAACCACATAGGAGAAGTTTCTCACTTTCAGGCACTTGCCACAGCACTTTCTGCGACAGTTGGACTTGGAAATATTGCAGGTGTAGCAATTGCAATTACTGTTGGTGGACCAGGAGCTACTTTCTGGATGATTATTGCCGGCCTCTTAGGTATGTCATCAAAGTTTACCGAAGTAACTCTTGGCGTAAAATACAGAAATATTGATAAAAATGGTGTAGTTTCTGGTGGACCAATGTTTTACCTTGAAAAAGCCTTAAAGAAACGAAACCTTGGAGCACTTGGAAAAGTTCTTGCAGTAATTTTTGCAATTCTTGTAATAGGAGCTTCAATTGGTGGTGGTAATATGTTTCAATCTAACCAGGCATTTGCACAATTGGCCTCAAAGCTACCAATGATTAAACCCTATGGAGCATATTTTGGGGTAATTTTGGCTATATTAGTTGGAATTGTAATTATAGGAGGTATAAAAAACATCGCCCGTGTTACTGAAAAAATTGTTCCACTAATGGCAGCTTTGTATGTTGGAACAGCACTGATTATTATATTTATAAATTATGACAGAACCGGTGAAGCGTTCCGTTTAATTTTTGATGGTGCTTTTTCACCAGATGCACTTAAAGGAGGAGTTATTGGAGTGTTAATTGTAGGTTTTCAGCGAGCATCCTTTTCAAACGAAGCTGGGGTTGGTTCAGCATCAATTGCACATTCAGCTGTAAAAACAGATGAACCTGTCAGTGAAGGAATTGTAGCATTGCTTGAACCATTTATTGATACAGTTGTAATTTGCACAATGACAGCCCTTGTAATAATTTTCTCTGGTTATTATGAACCTTCTGTTGCTGCCGGTCTAAATGGAACAGAATTAACTTCTAAAGCATTTGAATCTGTATTTTCATGGTTTCCTTACCTCTTAACTATTGCAATTTTTCTTTTTGCTTTTTCTACTATGATATCCTGGTCTTACTATGGTTTAAACGGCTTTAAGTATTTATTTGGAAAATTTATTAAAAACGATAAAACAATCAGAAATATATACTTTATAATATTTTTAGGATTTATTGTGGTTGGTGCATCCTCAAGTTTAGGTGCAGTTCTCGATTTTGCTGACATGATGATATTAAGCATGGCATTTCCTAATATCCTGGGGCTATTAATTTTATCTGGTGAAGTAAGAAAAGATTTAAAAGAATATTTTGGCAAGGTTAAATCAGGACAAATTAAAAAATATAAGTAGATACGCCGCAGTGCGATGTATCTTCATAATATTAAAGAATAACGTAGTATTTGCCATTTTCTTGCAGAAATCTCTTAGCGCAAATGAAAATACCTGAACAAATAAAGGATTTTTTATACTTTACCAAAGGTGAACGAAATGGAATTCGTTTATTAATTCTATTAATACTTTTGGTAATATTATCATCATTGTTATATAGAAATTTTAGTCCGGAGACAACCACGAACTATATTAACTTTCAAAAAGAAATAGCAGAATTTGAAAATTCACTCCAAAAATCTAAAAACGTCCCTTACCAAAACAGGCTAAACAAGTTTATTGAAAACAGGTATGATTCTTTAGACCTTTTTTATTTTGATCCCAACAATACTTCAAATAATAGTTTTAAAAAACTTGGGCTTACAGATAAGCAAATTTCTACCATTAATAATTACCTTAATAAGGGTGGTAGATTTTATGTAAAAGATGATTTTAGAAAAATCTATGGTATTAGAAACTATCAATATCTTAAATTAAAACCCTTCCTTTTATTAGCAGATAGAATAAATTCTAAAAAGCGTAATAATACAAATACTTTTGAAGATACTCCTTTCTCTCCTGACTCTTTATTCTATTTTGATCCAAATACTATACCCCATGAAAAATGGACAATCTTAGGTTTAAAAGAAAAACAAATTAAAACTATAAAAAATTACCTGAATAAAGGTGGTGTTTTTTACAATAAGGAAGACTTTAAAAAAATATATGGAATCACAGATACTGAATATGACAGGCTGGAACCTTTTATTAAAATTGAAAAGAAAGAAGATAGGATATCAGATAAAAAAATTATATATATTGAATTGAACTCAACAAGTATTCAGGAACTTATTCAAATAAATGGAATTGGTAACTATTTGGCTAAAAGCATTATTAACTATAGAGAAAAGCTTGGAGGTTTTACAAAAAAAGAGCAGTTATTAGAAATAAATAATTTTCGTGATAATACTTTTCAAAAAATAAGCCCTCAATTAATAGTTGATACAAAAAAGATAAAGAAGCTAAATCTTAACTTTTCTGAAATTAACGATTTAGTAACTCATCCATACTTAAATTATCATCAAGCCAAAGCAATTGTTCAGCATAGAACAGATAATGGTCCTTACCAATCAGTAAACACCTTATTGGAGAGCAAAATAATACCTGCTGGTACATTTAATAAACTCAAACCATATCTTACCATTAAATAAGAAAAGGCAACTTTGTCTGTTACGAAAGCACTTACAACTTAGAGCAATCAAACGAACAAACTTTAAAACCCCGTAACCCACAACACATAACTTTTACGTAACAAATCTATTATACAAGCAGAACCCATAACAAGCTATCTGCCAACTACTAGACTATAAGTTCTGAGTTTGTTGAAGATGTTATTTTACGTACTTGATTACCACTATTCTGTAATTAATTTTACTATTTGTTTTTCTGCAAATATTTCATTAAAATTACACTAGAAAAAATCAATAACCTAAACAATAATTAATATGAATTTTGATCTAACCGAAGAACAAAAAATGATAAAGCAAACGGTAAGAGATTTTGCTGAAAGAGAAATAAAACCGCTTGCAAAAGAACTAGATGAAAAAGCAGAATTTTCTACTGATTTAACAAAAAAAATGGGTGAATTAGGTCTGTTTGGCATGTATATGCCTGAAAAATATGGAGGACAAGGACTTGACACGCTCTCATATATCATTGCTGTTGAAGAAATTGCACGTGTTGACAGTTCGCAGGCAGCTACATTGGCTGCACATAACTCACTTGGAATTGGTCCGCTTTACTATTTTGGTAATGAAGAACAAAAACTAAAATATTTACCTAAACTTTGTACAGGTGATGGATTGTGGGCATTTGGATTAACAGAACCAAATGCAGGGTCTGATTCCAGAGGAACAAAAACATTTGCAGAAAAAAAAGGTGATGAATGGATTATAAATGGATCAAAAATTTTCATAACTAATGGCTCCTCTCCTGTTTCTCTTGGTGCCACAGTTCAAACAGTAACGAAAATAGAAGGACAAAAAATGGAGTTTACAACCTTCATTGTAGAAAATAACACAGAAGGTTATACACAAGTACCAATGCATGGAAAAATGATGTGGCGTGCATCTGACACATCAGAACTATATTTTGATAACTGTAAAGTACCAAACGAAAACATGCTGGGAATAAAAGGGCAAGGCTCAAAAATAATGCTTAGCACTCTTGACAATGGCAGATTATCAATTGCAGCAATGGGTTTAGGTTTAGCACAAGGTGCCTATGAAATGGCTCTTCAATACTCAAAAGAAAGAAAACAATTTGGAAAAACAATTAGTAAAATCCAAACCATTGGTTTTTATTTAGTAGACATGGCTACGAAAATTGAATTAGCAAGAAACCTTTTATATAAAGCTTGTTGGTTAAAAGATAATAACAGGCCTTTTGCAAAAGAAGCAGCAATGTCAAAGCTATACTGTTCTGAAATTGCGAAAGAAGTTGCTGATTTGGCAGTACAAATTCATGGGGGATATGGATTAATGAAAGATTACGATGTTGAACGGTTTTACAGGGATCAACGACTACTGCAAATTGGAGAAGGTACTTCAGAAATACAGCGCTTAGTCATTTCAAGATATTTGCTTTGGGAATAAAAAACAAAGAAGAATAGACAAAAAGAAAGTCAATATAATAATAAAAAGTACTTTAATCAAAAAATAATACTACCGCAATCATCTATCAGTAAGTATATTGTAATTATTACTGTTATTTTTCTTAAAATAATTTGATTATTTATTTGATTATTTTATTTGATTTCCTAATTTTGCAAACCGTTAATTAAAGGGATTTTTAATTTATAAAATATTAAATACATGATTATCATTCCAATCAAAGAAGGTGAAAACATTGAAAGAGCTTTAAAAAAGTTCAAAAGAAAATTTGAAAAAACTGGTGTTGTAAGAGAATTACGTGCACGACAAGCTTATAAAAAACCTTCTGTAAGAAAAAAAGAAGCTCTTGAACATGCTGTTTATGTTCAAAAATTACAAGTTGATTCTGACAAGGCGTAAAATTTACTGATAAAATATTGTTTATTACAAAGTAATTTCATACTTTTAGGTATAAGATTACTTTGTATTTTTCTCAGTACCTTAAACCTAAGTTTTTGTTTATTACGGACTTAGAATGCTTCATCAGATTTTGGTTTATATGCACATTGAATCCTACTTAAAATACTTAAAGTTTGAAAAACGGTATTCATCCCATACAATTCGTGCATATACTGATGACTTACATCAATTTGAATCCTTTATCCAATCACTTCCTATCGATTCAAATCTTCAAGTTTTAACTGGAGTAGATCATACTTTAGTGAGAAAATGGATTATTTTTCTATACAACAATAACATTTCCCCCAGATCAATAAATAGAAAAATTTCAAGTTTAAAAAAATTCTATAATTTTCTAATTCAAAATCAAATTATTGAAAGTAATCCTTTTGATAAAGTAATTATACCCAAAGTAAGTAAGAAGTTACCAGAATTCATTAAGCAAGAAGAAATAACCAATTTATTTGATTATATTGATTTTCCAGAAGATTTCAAAGGTTATAGGGACAAGCTTATTCTTGAATTATTATATGGTTCAGGCATGCGCTTATCTGAATTAATTAATCTAAAGGAACAAGATATTAATTTAATTGATTTAACAATGCGCGTTTTGGGAAAAAGGAATAAAGAAAGAATAATCCCTTTTCCACATTATCTAACTAATAAGATTACCGAATATATAAAGGCTAAAAAATCAGAAAACCTGAATAGTGATTTTCTTTTTATAACATTAAAGGGAGAAAAAACTTATCCGAAACTTATATACAGGGTTGTTACCGGCTATTTAAGCCTTGTTACAACAAATGAACATAAAAGCCCTCATTCGTTAAGGCATACATATGCTACACATTTATTAAATAATGGTGCAGACCTAAATGCAATTAAAGAACTATTAGGACATGCAAATCTATCAGCAACACAAATATACACACACAACACATTTAAAAAGTTAAACAACATTTATAAACTAGCCCATCCAAGGGCATAAATCTAGGAGGAAAGCTTATGAACATAACAATTAAGGCAATTCATTTTACTGCTGACAAAAAGCTTGAAGATTTTGTTGAAACGAAGATAAATAAACTAAAAAAGTACGATGATCGGATTTTAGGAGCTAATGTTTTTCTAAAATTAGTTAAAAATCAAGATTCTGAAAACAAAATTACAGAAATTAAATTAGATATTCCGGGTACAGATTTGTTCGCAAAAAAACAAACAGATTCCTTTGAGAAGTCCACGGACTCAGTAATTGAAGCATTAAAAAAACAATTACAAAAGTTTAAGGAAAAACAAAAACAATAAAAAAAAACAATTTTTTTAAAAAATGTTTTGGGATATACCTAAAATATTCTACATTTGCACACCGAATTTTAAAGGTAATAAAGTTCTTAAACGTGTTGCCGATGTAGCTCAGTTGGTCAGAGCAGCTGATTTGTAATCAGCCGGTCGGCGGTTCGAATCCGTCCATCGGCTCGTTTTTAAAGTAATTGTTGTGTGTGTGGTTTGGGGGGGTTCCAGAGCGGTCAAATGGGGCAGACTGTAAATCTGTTGGCGTAGCCTTCGCAGGTTCGAATCCTGCCCCCCCCACAGCATTAAAAAATTAAGCGGGAATAGCTCAGTTGGTAGAGCGTCAGCCTTCCAAGCTGAAGGTCGCGGGTTCGAGCCTCGTTTCCCGCTCATTTTTTTGGCCGATGTAGCTCAGGGGTAGAGCGTTTCCTTGGTAAGGAAGAGGTCATGGGTTCAATTCCCATCATTGGCTCGAGTGCTTATTATCTATTTAATATTCTTAATCACTTATAAAAGTTAAAAAAACATCTAAAAATCATGGCTAAAGAAAAATTTGACAGGTCGAAACCCCATGTGAATATTGGTACTATCGGTCACGTGGATCATGGAAAAACAACTTTAACTTCTGCTATTACTATGGTACTAGCAAAAAAAGGGTTAAGTGAAATTATGGATTTTGATTCCATTGATAACGCTCCTGAAGAAAAAGAAAGAGGTATTACTATTAATACCGCTCACGTTGAATATTCAACTGAAAATCGTCACTACGCACACGTTGACTGTCCTGGTCACGCTGATTATGTTAAGAACATGGTTACTGGTGCTGCTCAAATGGACGGTGCGATTATTGTTGTAGCGGGTACCGATGGTCCTATGCCTCAAACCAGAGAGCACATTCTTCTGGCAAAACAAGTAAATGTTCCTAAATTGGTTGTTTTTATCAACAAAGTTGATATGGTTGACGACGAGGAATTATTAGAACTAGTTGAGATGGAAATCAGAGAACTTCTTGAATTCTATGATTTTGATGGTGACAATACTCCTGTTATCTTTGGTTCAGCTCTTGGCGCATTAAATGGTGAGCCTGAGTGGGAAGAAAAAGTAATGGAATTAATGGATGCAGTTGATACATGGATTCCAATTCCTCCACGTGATACTGAAAAACCGTTCTTAATGCCAGTTGAAGATGTATTCTCAATTACTGGTAGAGGAACTGTAGCTACTGGTAGAATTGAAACTGGTTTAATTCATACAGGTGATCCTGTTCAAATTATTGGTTTAGGTGCTGAAAAAATGAAATCAGTTGTAACTGGTGTTGAAATGTTCCGTAAAATTCTTGATGATGGACAAGCTGGTGATAATGTTGGTCTATTATTAAGAGGTGTTGATAAAGAGTCTATCAAACGAGGAATGGTTATTGTTAAGCCTGATTCAGTTACTCCTCACACCAAATTTAAAGCTGAAGTATACGTACTGAAAAAAGAAGAGGGTGGACGTCACACTCCATTCCATAACAAATATCGTCCTCAATTCTATTTGAGAACTCTTGATGTTACCGGTGAGATTTTCCTTCCTGAAGGAGTAGAAATGGTAATGCCAGGTGATAACGTTACAATTACAGTAGAATTAATTACGCCTGTAGCTATGACAGTAGGTCTGCGTTTTGCAATCCGTGAAGGTGGTAGAACAGTAGGTGCTGGTCAGGTAACTGAAATTACAGAGTAATTAATACCAACATATTAAGGAGAAGATAAGTAGATTCGATAATACTTTATATTATCGAATTTACTTTTAATTATATAGACGGGTGTAGCTCAGTTGGTAGAGCACTGGTCTCCAAAACCAGGTGTCGGGCGTTCGAGTCGCTCCTCCCGTGCCAAATTATATAATAAGTATGAAGCTGAAATTATATATCGAAGAATCTTATAAAGAATTAACACAAAAAGTAACCTGGCCAACTTGGCAGGAATTGCAAAGTAGCGCAATCGTTGTGATGATTGCATCACTTATTATTGCTATGCTGATTTTCCTTATGGATTCTTCATTCAGTAATGTTATGGAGCTAATTTACGGTTTGTTTTACTAAAACAAAAGGCATACAATGGCTGATATTGAAAAAAAGTGGTATGTGGTAAGAGCAATTGGGGGCAAGGAGCACAAAGTTAAAGACTCAATTGAAAGACTAATAGATGAGGATAAACAACTAAGAGAAAGTGGTAAAACACCAAAGTTTGATATCGATAAAAATATCGGACAGGTTCTTATTCCTACAGAAAAAGTGTACCAAATCAGAAATGGAAAAAAGATTAGTAAAGAGCGTAATTTTTATCCAGGCTATGTATTAGTAGAAACTTCACTGACAGGTGAAATTCCTCATATCTTAAAAAACATTACCAATGTTATTGGATTTTTAGGCACTCAAAAAGGTGGTAAGCCTGTACCTTTAAGAATAAATGAAGTAAATCGAATTTTGGGTACAGTTGACGAACTAGCTGCAAGTGATGAAGAATTAAATGCACCATATTTTGTTGGTGAATCGATTAAAGTTAGTGACGGTCCATTTAATGGATTTACAGGAATTATTGACGAAGTAAATAACGAAAAGAAAAAACTTAAAGTAATGGTGAAAATTTTCGGAAGAAAAACACCTTTAGAGTTAAGTTTTTTACAAGTTTCAAAAGAAAATTAAAACAATTATAGATCTTTGATAGTTACGAATAACGGTTTATAGTTGAATGCTTCCTATATAACTATCAAGTAAGTTTAATTAGTAAATTAATAAAAATGGCAAAAGAAGTTGCAGGATTAATTAAGTTACAAATTAAAGGAGGGGCTGCAAATCCTTCTCCGCCTGTTGGACCAGCACTTGGTGCTAAAGGTGTCAACATTATGGAGTTTTGCAAACAATTTAATGCAAGAACTCAAGAAAAGGCTGGGAAAGTTATACCTGTAGTTATTACGGTATATGCAGACAAATCTTTTGATTTTATAACAAAAACTCCCCCTGCTGCTGTTCAATTATTAGAAGCTGCAAAGTTAAAATCGGGTTCTGCGGAACCTAATCGCGACAAAGTAGCATCTGTTAGTTGGGATCAGGTTAAAGAAATTGCTGAACAAAAAATGGCAGATTTAAATGCCTTTAAAATGAGTTCTGCAATGAGAATGGTAGCCGGAACAGCACGTAGTATGGGGATAACAATAAAAGGAGAATTTCCTGAAAGTATTAACTAAAGATTTATAAAGAAATGGCTAAATTAAGTAAAAATAAAAAGCTAGCTTTAGAAAAACTTGAAGAAGGAAAGCAATATTCATTAAAAGAGGCATCAAGTCTGGTAAAAGAAATTACTTTTGCAAAATTTGATGCATCAGTGGATATTAACGTCCGATTGGGAGTAGATCCAAGAAAAGCCAATCAAATGGTTAGGGGGGTCGTTTCACTGCCACATGGTACTGGTAAGGATATAAAAGTTTTAGTACTTTGTACACCCGATAAAGAAGAAGAAGCTAAGGCAGCTGGTGCTGATCACGTTGGTCTTGACGATTATGTCCAAAAGATCAAAGGTGGCTGGACTGATATTGATGTTGTAATTACCATGCCTTCTGTTATGGCCAAGGTAGGTCAATTAGGTAGAGTTTTAGGTCCGAGAGGATTAATGCCTAACCCTAAAAGTGGTACAGTAACTATGGACATTGGTAATGCTGTAAAAGAAGTTAAACAAGGTAAAATCGACTTTAAAGTTGATAAATACGGAATTGTTCAGACTTCTATAGGTAAAGTATCTTTTACAGCTGATAAGATTCAAGATAATGCTCGTGAATTTTTAAACATGATCAATAAATTGAAACCAAATTCAGCAAAAGGTACATATATGAGAAGCATTTATCTTTCCAGTACAATGAGTCCTGGTATTCAGATTGATGTTAAATCATTTCAAGAATAATTAAAAGTTAGATTATTATGAGACGGGAAGATAAAAGTAAATTAGTCGATAGTTTAGCTGAGCAAATTAATGCTACTCCTCATTTTTATCTGGCTGATATTTCTGATTTGAATGCACTTGACTCTAGTGATTTAAGAAGAGCTTGCTTTAAGAAAGACATTAAAATGCAAGTTGTGAAAAACACTTTGTTAAAAAAAGCATTTGAAAAATCGGAAAGAAATGTTGAAGAAATTTATGATATACTTGTAAATAACACTTCAATTATGTTCAGTGAAGTTGGGAATGTTCCGGCTAAATTGATTAAAGAATTTAGAAAAAAGAAGGATCGGCCTATATTAAAGGCGGCGTATGTTGAAGAATCAATATACATTGGTGATGAACAGTTAGAGGCTTTAGCAAATATCAAGTCAAAAGAAGAACTTATTGGCGATATTATTTCATTGCTACAATCACCAATTAAAAATGTTGTTTCATCATTGCAATCAGGGGGGCAAACCCTTACAGGAGTTCTAGAAACTCTTTCAAAAAAAGAATCTTAGTATAAAAATTAATTAAAAGAGAAAGAAAATGGCAGATTTAAAATCATTTGCAGAACAATTAGTAAATTTAACTGTAAAAGAAGTTAATGAATTAGCAACAATTCTTAAAG
>JAOZNO010000021.1:0-1858 GCA_029933755.1 Bacteroidales bacterium
ATTAATCCTGAGTAAAGTCGAAGAATCTCTTGGGGTGAAAAAGATTCAGTGATCTCTTTTCGATACTCCATCTGCAGCGGGTAATTGATGGCATTTTTAAAATGCAAATATTGATTGCTTAAAATAGCAATTAGTTATTTTTTTTAATCACTGTAATTGCTTCATCAATATGTTTTTGTGGATTAAATTGTGAATTAAAAATGTGGATTATTCGTCCATTACTATTAATGATATAAGTTACTCTGCCTGCTATTAAACCAAATGTTTTTGGAACAGCAAATTTTTTTCTTATTTTTCCATTTTTGTCACTTAGAAGTTGGAAAGGTAAATTATGATTTTTAATAAACTCAATATGTGATTCTTTAGAGTCAGAACTAATTCCAACTACTTCAGCACCATTATCTTTAAATATTTCATAATCATCTCTAAATTTGCAAGCCTCAGCCGTACAACCGGGAGTGTCGTCTTTAGGGTAGAAATATAAAACCAAAACACCATTTTTTATTAAGCTTTCAAGAGTTATTAACTTCCCATCTTGGTTTGGTAAAGAAAAGGAAGGAGCTTTGTCACCAATTTTTAATTTCATATTTGAGCATGAATAATTTATAAATAGAAAATAGCTTATAAATAATAAGTGTAAAATTTTTTTATGGTTCTTCATTTACATTGATGTTACGTTAATGCATGGATTCTATCAAATGAGGATAATATTCAGATACTTTCCTTATATAGGCATCATTAAAACCCAGTTTTTTAATTCTAATAAGTTCTTTTTTAGCATCTTCAACTAACTTAAATTCACCACAGGAATATTTGTACAGTTTATTTACATAGAACATTTGTACATTTTTTATTGTATTAAACAAGGTTCTTTGTACAGGTTTGCTGTATGCACCAATTTGTATCGTATAAATTGATTCAAGTCTTACAATTTCTTTCTTTATATCATCCGGATCTGGATTTAAATCATATAGAAGTGGTATTTTAACCGGTACAATTTTTAATTTTTCTTTTGTGTCATTGCTTACCTCAAACTCAACCCGACGATTATATGGTAATGACTGCCATACATATGATCCGTTTTTATAATTATTAATTGATATTTGATTTTTTATACCTTCTCCCGAGTGTGATAATTGGTTTTTATTTACATCTAGTTTTATTAGTTCATTGAAAACAATCAAAGCACGTTTTTTTGATAATTTTAAGTTGTATGCTTCAGGGCCTTGTGTATCAGAATAACCTATAACCTGAATTTTTGTTTCAGGATTTTTTTGGAGATAAGCAGCTAGTTTTTTTAAATTGTCTTTGAAATTTTCACACTGGGAGCTATTAATTAAAAATATAATATTTTCAATAACAGTGAGGTCTTCAGATTCTTCCCAGACTGAATATAAATCTATATTATTTTGAGAATTGTTTTTTGTTTCATTACTAACAATTAGCTCATCACATGGGGTTCCTTTAATTAATGAGATAGGCTTATAAATTACCTGAAAATCAGCATTATTACTTATAAAAAACTCTTCTGTTAGCTTTTCCTGACCATTAATCTCAAAAATTGCGTAATAGTTCCTTCCTTTTGAAAGGATAAATAAATATTTACCAGTTTTGGAATTTGGCTTGTATAAACCTACGATATCATCATTTTCACTATCAAAAACCGAAATAAGAACATTTTCAATATCTGAATCACAGGCTTTTACCTTTCCTTTAACAATGGTAACTGGTTTTTCTTCAGCCTCAGGCAAAGCCATCATATAAATGTCATTTCCACCAAAGCCATCTTCTCTGTAGGATGAAAAATAGGCTCTTTTTCCATCAGGAGTAGGGGAGTAGAAAACATCATCGCCTGTTG
>JAOZNO010000021.1:1868-13896 GCA_029933755.1 Bacteroidales bacterium
AGGAGTCATTACATAAAAAGCATCATCATCGATTGTATTTACAGGGTATCCTAAGTTTTCTGGTTTTGTCCATGTTCCAAATTCATTTATTTGGCAAGTGAAAATATCAAATCCACCCATGGTTTCATGACCTTTTGAACTAAAGTACAGGCTAATCCCATCATGATGAATAAATGGACCTTCTTCGTCTGATAAAGTGTTAATGGAAGAACCTAAGTTTTTTGCTTTTCCCCAAGTTTTGTCTTCTGCTTTTTCTGATACATATAAATCTAATCCTCCGTATCCTCCCGGACGGTCACTTGTAAAATATAAATATTTACCATCTGCAGATAAAGAAGCGTGTGTTTCACGATATCGTGTATTAATATTTTCACCTAAACTTACGGGAATTGACCATTCATCACCAATTAAATAACTTGTTAAAATAGTTCCACCTTCGTCACTACTATAAATAAATAGCTGTTGTCCGTCGGGCGATAGGCCAATTGATGCTTCATGTGCCTCGGTATTAATATTTGAACTTATGCTTTTAGGCTTTTGCCATGAGTTGTTTTCGTTATATGATATATAAATGTCTTCGTTGTATTGCCCATCTGCGTTAAGTTCTTCATTTTCAAAACGCTTACGTCTTGATGTGAAAATCATTACAGATTCATCTGCTGAAATAACAGGGCTATGATCTGAAAAAGGAGAATTTATATTACTACTAAGATTGTTAATTTGCATTTTAACAGGGTCTAGCATTAGTCTTTCACCTGTTTTGCACTGATTTACCTCTTCATTAATTGCTTTTATAAGTTCATTGTTTTTTGTTGTTTCTAATAATGCAGTGTATAATTTAATTGCTTTTTTAAAATCATAATTAGAATGATAAGCTTTTCCAAGGTAAAATTTTGCTTCGAATATAAAGCTTGTTGTATATTTTTTTTTATCTATAACGGCAACTGTTTTTTCAAGATATTGAATTGATTTGGGTTTACGCAATGCAGTGTTTAAATAAGCGTAACCTACTTTAAAATTCAAGTTGGCGTTCTCGGGGTCATCTGCTAATAAACCCGTTCCTACATGAATTGCTTCATCAAAATTACCTTCTTCTATTAATTCATCAATTCGTTCATTTTCTGTTTGTGCTTGTAGTTTTGTGCTTGACAGAACAATTATAAAAAATAAAGAAAGAGTAAGACTAATACCAGTTGTTAGGTACATGTTTAGGGATTTCATAAGCAAAGGTTTTGCAGATTATGTGCTTTTGGTTGAATATCAAATTTACTCAAAAAAATGTTAACTAAGATAAGAAAGTAGATATTTGAACAAATAAAATTAGATAAAGTACCCTGCGTATTATAAATAGCTTCTATTTAATAAATATTTGAATGAAAAACGGATGACTTATTTCTATTCAGGAATAAGTTGTAAAAAAAATATATTTTTGAATGAATCCCTTTTCTTTATCCAATTATATTTTTTACCAGTTATTTTAAAACCTGATTTTTGGAATAATTTAAGACTGTTTAAATTATCTTCGCCAATATTGCAATAAAGCTGATGTAAACCCAGATGTTCAAATGCATAAACCTTAAGTAATTCAAGTGTTTTGCCTGCGTATCCTTTGTTGCGATGCTTTTCATCTGCTATAAGAATACCAATACCTGCCCTGGAATTATGGGAATCTACATCAAATAAATCAATTGTTCCAATTGCTTCTTTTTCGTCAATTAATTCAATAATAAATCGAGCCTGTTTTGCTTCATAAAGATCTTTATGAGCATTTTCTAAATAATTTCGAAGTACAAACTTTGAATATGGCGCAAGTGTATTACTGTATTCCCAAATTGTTGGATTATTTTCCCAATAGTACAATAATTCCAAATCTTCTGGTTCCAGAGCCCTAAGCTTTATTGTATCATCTAGTAATAGTTGGGACATGAAGTGTTCGAAATTAGTTATAGAAAATCATTAATCTCTAATAAAAGGTTATTAACTTTTATTCTTTAGTTTCAATACTATTTGATTTAGCTTTTTTATAGTATCTGTCGTATTTTTTATTTTTAAATTCTATTGGAATATTAGACAGAGGTTTTATCAGAAGTGTGTCTTTACCTTGCGCAACTACCCTGAACTCAATTCTACGATTATATTTCATTGACTCTTTGTTCCAGGTGCCATTGGTATTTTTATTAATTGTGATTGGGTTTTCTTCACCATAACCTTGAACAATAACTTGTGTAGGATTTACTTTTTTCTTTGTCAGGTAGGTCTTAACTGCATTTCCTCTTTTAGTAGAGAGTTTATAGTTATAGTAAGCTCTACCACTTGCATCAGCATATGCTCCAACTTCAATTATTGCCTTAGAGTTTGTATTAAGGTAGACTGCAAGTTTATCGAGGCTTTTATTTTTTGGTATTTCAGTGGCATTGTTGTAAGGGAAAAGAATATTTTCAATTTTAATATTTTTATCATAAACAATTCCGTTTTCATCAATATTATCAATATTAACACCACCAGCAAACTCTTGTTCTTGCATTATGCTAAGGTCTTCATCTTTGCACGGTGGATTAACCGGAATTTGAATAACCTTATATAATTGCTGGTAAGCAGCACTTTCAAGTACAAAAAGTTTTTCTGATAAAATTATCTCACCATTTGTTTCAAAAATCACATTATACTTTCCACCTTTTGCCAGAACGAAAAGGAACTTACCCGTTTTTGAGTTAGGTGTATAAATACCAACTACTTCGTCTGTTTCAGAATTCATTACGGTTATTGATACTTCTGGTAAATCTCCTCGGCAAATATATACTTTACCCGTCATTATAGTAATTTTTGACTTTTCTGCTTCTTTCAGACCAATTAAGTAGATATCTGAGCGTCCAAAACCATCTGCTTTTTTCGAAGCATAATAAGCTCTTTGTCCATCAGCTGAGGGTACATAAAAAACATCATCAGATGAAGTATTAATTGGAAAACCTAAATTCTTAGGTAAAGTCCAGGTATTGAATTCATTAATTTGACTGGTGAAAATATCAAAACCACCCAGCCCGCCATAACCTTTGGTACTAAAAAATAGTGTTTTCCCGTCTGCATGAATATAGGGCGCTCTTTCATCTGACGGTGTGTTAATCGTAGGTCCCAGATTTTTTGCTTCTGACCATCCACCGCCGGCCTTTCTATGAGAAACATAAATGTCAAGTCCACCAGAACCACCTTTCCTGTCACTTGTAAAGTATAGACTGTTTCCATCTGCTGATACAGAGGCATGAGTTTCTCTGTATTTCGTGTTAATATTCGGACCTAACTTTTTTGGATTTGACCAAATATCACCTTCCAGATTACTTACATAGATACTTCCTTCATCTTCTGATTTGTATATATAAAGTCTTTGACCATCAACTGAGAGTCCTATGGATGCTTCATGCTCTGCTGTATTAATGTTGTTACCAATACTAATGGGTTTTGTCCAACTGTCAATATTAAAATAGCTTATATAGATATTTTCATCAAATTCACCATCAGAATTTATTTCACCACCAAGATCATTTTCTCTTCGTGAAGTAAAAATTAAAATAGATTCGTCAGCAGAAACTATAGGGCTGTGGTCAGTAAATTCTGAATTTATAGAGTCACCCATATTGTTGATACTTATTTCAACAGGATTATCAATTAAATCTTTACCTATTTTACATTTTTCTATTTCGCTATCAACAATTGAAATTAGTTTTTTATTTTTTGTCAAATCCTTTAGCTCAATATATTCATTAATAGCTTCATCAAATCTGTAATTTGATTTATATGCTTTAGCAAGGTAAAATTTAGCTTCTATATATTGATTTGATTTCTTTTTTTTATTTTTCAGAAGAGAAAGGGATTTTTCAATATATTCAACTGCTTTATCTTTTTCATCTGCAGTATTCAGATAACAAAAACCAAGTTTGAAATTAAAATCAGGATTGTCCGGATCCTCCATCAGCATACGATGATAAAGATTTATAGCCCCTGCAAAGTTTTCATTATCAACATAGTCGTCTGCAATATAAAATATATCATCATCAGTTTGTGCAATTATAAGTTCTGTGTAACTTAATAAGATAAAAGTACATATAAATAAAAGTCTTAAAAATAAATAAATGTTTTTTTTATCTGATTTAAGCTTGAAATTTATTTTAGTTATTGAAATCATTCTTAATGATATTTTAGAAATTTATCCAAATTATTGAATACGAAAATTAGTCATAGCAAAAATAAGCAAGTTTTATCAGTAAACATTAGAATAAGTTATTTTATAATTGATTAGAAGCCTATAATTTGACAAAATGTTCAATTTTATAATTATTATATGATTATACAAAAACCATGCACTAAAGTTTTAAAGACTTCTATTTGGATCAAAATTTTCAAGAAGGTCAGAAACTCTTTTTAAGAACATACCACCCAAAGCTCCATCAACAACCCTGTGGTCATATGACATAGACATTACCATAAGATGTCTGATTCCGATAGTATCACCCTGTGGTGTTTCAATAACTGCAGGCTTTTTTTTAATTGCACCAACAGCAAGAATTGCAACTTCGGGCTGATTTATGATTGGGGTTCCTGTAATATTTCCAAAAGTACCAAGGTTTGTAATGGTAAAAGTACCTCCTTGTATTTCATCTGGTTTAAGTTTGTTATTTCTAGCGCGGTTGGCTAAATCATTAACTGCTTTTGTAAGCCCCAACATATTTAATTCACTTGCCGATTTAATTACCGGAACAATTAAGTTTCCTGAAGGCAGAGCTGCTGCCATACCAATATTGATATTCTTTTTCAGAAAAATCTTATCGTCTTCAACAGAAATATTTATCATAGGATAATCCCTAATTGCTTGAACTGTTGCTTCTATAAAAATTGGAGTGTAAGTAATTTTTTCATTATGTTTTTTAAAGAAACTGTCTTTAATTTTGTTTCTCCATTGAACAATATTTGTTACATCTACCTCAATAA
This sequence comes from Bacteroidales bacterium, assembly GCA_029933755.1. Lineage (GTDB taxonomy): Bacteria > Bacteroidota > Bacteroidia > Bacteroidales > NBLH01 > NBLH01. Next base: position 6,849 of record JAOZNO010000021.1, read on the forward strand.
ATGATGTTACATGGGCTGAAGTTTTTTTTGAGTTAATCATGTGGTTTGCGATTAATTTTCGCATCCGATCCATTTCTATAACTTCAAAATTATTACTTAAAGAAGAAACTGATTTATTAAGTTTACTACTTTTTGAATCTTTTTGCTCAGTCTTTTTTTGTTTTATAAAAGTTAGTAGGTCATTTTTTGTAATACGCTTTTCAGCTCCTGTTCCATTAATTTTATCCAGATCGATAAGTGATACCCCTTCTTTATTAGCTATGCTTCTAACAAGAGGTGATAAAAAATTCCCCTTAGGTGTTTTATTAATATATAAACTGTCTAAAGATATTGTTTTTTCATCGGTATATTCTTTTTCTGTCTTAATCGCTATACTTTCTGTTTTTACAGGAATTGTTTCTGTTTTTTCTGTGTCACTTGAATCTGTATTTGTTCTTATTATAGCAACAATCTCACCTATAGTAACTTCATCACCTTCGTTATATAGAAACTTTTCAATAACACCACTTTCAGATGCAGTTATCTCTGAATCAACTTTATCTGTAGCAATTTCAATTATTGCTTCATCTTCTTCAACTTTTTCACCTATGTTTTTTAAAAATTTTGTGATTGTTGCTTCTGTTATTCCTTCGCCCATTGCAGGTAATATTATTTCTAATTTTGCCATTTCTAATTTTCTTATAATTAAAATACCTTATACAATTTTTTTAAAGAATTTAAAGATAGTAAATATCTTTTTCCTTAATTTATTGTCAGTTGACTTGTTCAGTTTTGAATTAATTTCTGCATGTTCACCAACATCTATAATTAGAAAGTTATTGTCTGTTATGCTTTTTGCCGGAAGAACAATTTTAAAGGCTATGTTTTTTTTGCTCACAGTAAGCATACTGTTAATAATTTCTGTAGTACTTATGTCTCCTAAAACGTATATAACTCTTGAAATTTTATAAAAGTCAATAATTTCTGGTAAACGGGAAAAATTGCCCAAATAATTTACTTTCGTATTTGTTTTTTTTGATAGATATCCAATGATATTAAATTTATTTTCGAAAAAGTCTGATAATTTATCATCATGATTGTCTGCTTCATAAATAACCACCGTTTTTTGTTGTTTTCTGCCCATAAAATCTAAAATATTTATTTTAAAAAGGCTCGTAATTATTCGACTTAAATATAGAATTACAAATGTGGTAACTGTTCCAATTAAAATAATTGCTCTTGAGAATCTATAATGTTCAGGTAATAACGAATAAATAATTAAAATAGCAATACTACCATATATTATTGAGCGGAATAATTTTTTTGAATTAATGTATTTTTGATAGCCACCATTTAATAAAACAAAAAATAGCCAGATAAGAATATAGGCCGGAATGAATAGATTAATAATTTCAGAAGAATAGTAGCCCGGACTTCCAAATTTGTAATTTCCCCAAAGTGGAATAATATAGCGAAATGAGAAAAATATCAAAGTAAAGTCTAATAAAGGCAAAAGAATTTTTCGAGATAACCTTTTTAAGATTGAAATACCTGCACGTAAATAAATCGCCAGATGAATAAAGAATAAAAACCACTTGAGGTTTTTATCTGAATAATGCTTTTTAGCAAAAATACTCATTGCCTGATAAAAAATACGTACATAATTAAGGCTTCCCTTTTTAGTACTTTCACCTTTATAGTGTATAATCGTAGTTTCCGGGAAGTAGTAATTTTTATAGCCTGACTTAATAATTCTATATGAAAGGTCAATATCTTCACCATACATAAAAAAATCTTCATCCAGAAGTCCTGTTTTTTGCAGGGTTTCCATTCTAAGAAACATATATGCACCAGAAAGTACTTCTATCTCTGCAATTTCATTTTTATCAATATATCTTAGTTGATATTTCCCAAAGGTTTTTGATTTAGGAAACAATGCTGAGAGTCCAAAAATTTTATAAAAAGAAATTAAAGGTGTAGGTAATGACCTTTTTGATTCTGGCAGAAATTCACCTTTTCCGTTAATCATTTTTACACCCAACGCACCTGCTTCTAAATGATCATCCATAAACTTGATACATGAGATGAAAGTGTCTTCCGCAACAACAGTGTCTGGGTTTAGAAGGAGGGCATATTTACTTTTGCTTACTGATAGAGCTTGATTACAGGCTGTGGCAAAACCTTTATTGTCTTTATTTACGATTAATTTTATTTCAGGGAAAGAATTTTGAACTAGTTCAACAGAGCCATCAACTGAATTATTGTCAATTACATATATTTCTGTTTCAATACCAATAGATGCTTTTTGTACTGAAAATAAACATTGTTCAAGATGTTTTTTTACATTATAGCTTACAATAACTACTGAAAGTCTCACTTTAAATTAGTAATTAGATAACTAGCAATTAGATAATTAGTAACTAGTTGATTAGTAAAGTTAATATAATTAAAATTTAAGAAATATTGATATCTGATCTAGGTTTTAGATGTTTTAGCTTGAACCCCAATACTACTTATATTGTAATGTTTAAAATATCTCTTAAGATTGGTTTTAATCCGCTAAAGAAAAATTCAACAGCAATTACCATTACAATAAGTCCCATTAATCTCATCATAACTTTATTACCTGTTTCACCTAAAAAGTCAATTATTTTTGAGGAACTTAATAATATTAAATATGTTACGACCATAATCGCAAAAATAGTTCCCAAAAGAATAGCCTTAAGTGTAAAGGTGTTTGCATCCTCCATTAGAACAATTGCATTCGTTATAGCACCTGGACCACAAATCATAGGAATTGCCAATGGAGTTATTGAAATGTCATCAACATAGGTTTTAATATCACTTTCATCAATTTTTGTTTTTCCTAATCTTGCTTGCAACTTATCATAGCCAACTACAAAGAAAATTACTCCTCCTACTATTCGAAAGCTGTCAACTGAAATTCCAAAAAAATTAAAAAGGATATGACCAGAAAAAGCAAATGCAATTAATGTAAAAAACGCAATTATTACTGCTTTTTTAGCTGTTTTATTTCTTTCTTTTTCACTTAGACTTGAAGTCATAGTCATGAAAACAGGCATAACACCTAATGGATTGATCAGTGTGAAAAATGAAGTAAAAAACAATAAGGCTATGGTAATATATTCTGTCATTTTAACTATGATTTTGTGATTTTGTTTTTGCTTGCAAATTTATGCTTATTATAATTCTTTACCAAGTTTGAATAGTGCAAAGTTTGCAAAAAAAAGGTAGGTTTATTTTTTGATGAGATTGAGGAGGACAGAATGATTATAAATAGTTTTTTTAGAAACAGCATATTTCTAAATGCTTTATACCTTTATCAAGTATTTTACCTTCACTATTCTTTCATAAATAAAAGTCAGATATTTTATTTATGTTGGGACTGAAATAGGCTCATTATAAATATTCAAAAAAAAAACAGCAGAAGCTGTTTTTAAGGTATTTTTACGATTCGAAAGCCGTAATTATAGTTTGTGTAATGTGGATATGGACCATCTCTGGATGTTACTCTGCACATATCGTCAACATAATACCATGAGCCACCTCTTATAACCCGGAATATTCCCCTGTCAGATCCTTTTGGATTTTTGCTATTTGAAGCTCTGTAACGAGCATATCTGTCATAGCACCATTCCCATGCATTTCCACTCATGTCATAAATGCCAAGTTCGTTTGGTCTTAGTGTCCCAACAGGTCTTGGCCCTTTTTCATATGTGGTTTCATCGTACCAGGCAATTTTGTTAATATTATTAGAACCACTAAATTTATAATTCTTAGATTTTTGGCCTCCCCGGGCAGCATATTCCCATTGAGCTTCTGTTGGGAGTGTATATTTTTTACCTGTTTTTTTTGAAAGCCATTTGCAATAGGCTATTGCATTGTTCCAACTAACATGCAAAATAGGATTTTTACTTTTCCATGTCCATTTTTTTGCATCCGGATGCTCTTCATACCATGAGGTTTTGGGCATTGGTGGCATTTTTTTACCTGTAGCTTTACAAAACGACTGATATTCCTGAACTGTTACTTCATATTTCCCAATATAAAAGTCACTTAAAATAACGGTATGTACTGGTTTTTCATCCGTACTTCCATTGTTATTCCCCATTTGAAAAACACCACCTTTCACAAATACCAGATGAGGTGAAGTTTGTGAAAAAATAAATTGAGTGCTAAAGCTTAATAAAAAGAGACTAATAAATAATTTGTGTTTAATTGTCATTTTCTGAAAAAAATTTATTTGTTCTTTACCACTCTAAAACCATGATTGAAACTGGTAAATCCGGGAATCGGACCATCCCTGTCAGAGACTCTTGCCAAAGCATCACGATAATGCCATGAGCTGCCACGTGTAACTCGATATATTGTGGATGCCGGACCTTTAGGGTTATCTTTAGGACTGTATGTATAATAATTACCGGCATAAAAATCCCAGCACCACTCCCATACATTACCACTCATATCATAGATGCCTAATTCATTAGGTTTTTTTGTACCTACTTTGAAAGGACTTTTCAATGAGGTTGTTTCGTCGTACCATGCTACCTCAGATGGGTTATTACTTCCTGCGTAAATATATCCTTTAGATTTTTGACCACCGCGTGCAGCATATTCCCATTCTGCTTCAGTAGGTAATCTGTATCCATTTTTGCTAAAATCACAAGTTGTTTGGGCACCATTAATTTTATAACATTTTTGCAAACCTTCTTTAGTACTTAACCAGTTACAATATTCAACAGCATCATACCAACTAACATTTTGCATTGGGTGTCCATCTTTCCAACCCCACCATTGAGTTTTTGAAAGGGGGTAGTATATTTTTGTATCAGGATGTCCTTCAAACCATTTGGCACTGGGTTGCTGCGGCATTTTTTTGCCTTTTGCAGCAATATAAGTTTTGTATTCCTTAACCGTAACTTCATATTTACCAATGTAAAAGCTATTTAGTTTTACTTCGTGGCGTGGAAGTTCATCATTAAACTCCATTGCTTTGGTTTTATCTTTAGAAGCATCTCTACCCATTTTATAGGTTCCCCCTTCCACCAGAATCATACTGGTTTGTGCATTGGAGTTTATCCCTACAGAAAGAAATAGTACGATAAGATACAAAATTGAATTGCGAAAGTCTTTTTTTCTCATTATCAGATAATTTAAACGAAAGTTCAGTTCAAAAGCATAAAATTAACAAAAAAATCTAATAAATTTTATCAAATTTAATGCCTATTTATAATTTTATAATTTTATAAAATATAATTTTTATAATTTAATATTTAATAGTCAAAAGTAAACCCTTATGTATTAGTTGATTATCTTAATATAAATTGCTGTTTTTGAGTAGAGAATCTAACTATTTTTTAATTTAATATACATTCAATACTTAAAATGTTTATAGCAACTATATTTTTTTCAGCATATATTTTATTGAGCACAAATATATTTAATATTATTTAGCAATAAGTTTATTTGTTTTCTTTAACGTCAAATATTCAATCTTATTATTAAAGGCGGCCTTAAGATTACTCTGTTGATAATATTTTAAATGCTGTTCTTCTGTTTTTTGCTCTTCCTTTTATTGTATTGTTATTGGCAATTGGCTTAGTAGCTGCATAGCCTTTAAAACTTAATCTGTTTTTGCTAATATTGTTTTTAATCAAATAGTTATAAACAGATTTTGCCCTATTTGATGATAATGACTGATTGTGAGTTTTGGTTCCTGTATTATCTGTATGGCCTTGAATTTCAATTTTAAGTTGACTGTTTTTATTAAGAAAATAAATTAGGCGGTTTAGTTCAGCAAATGATTTTGCTTTAAGTTTATATTTGTCGGTGTCAAAAAAAATATTTTTTAATACAAAAACTTTATCAATTTCAATTGGTTGCAAAGGAACTTTTATCGTTAAATTGCTGTCCGGTAAATGAAAATAATCAGAATAGGGTAAAAATCCCTTTTTATAAATATTCAATGCGTAATCTTTTTCAGGCGGAAGACAAAATAAAAAGTTTCCGTTTATTTTGTCTGATTTAGTATTTAAAATGAAAGAGTCAGTCAAACTATTTATTTCTATATCAGCTTCCAATGCCATTTTATTTATAGCGTGGTAAACTATTCCTTTTAAAAAAATAGTTTTGTTAGGTCTAATTTCTTTGTAGAGCTCAAAACTGTAAATATCTTTTTGTCCAAAACCACCTTCCATATCAGATGAGAATAGTCCTAATGTGCCATCAGCAGTAACAATTAAACTTTCTTCATTAAAATATGTATTAATAGGATAGCCTAGGTTTTTAGGTGAAGACCATGTCTTATTCTTATTCCTTCGGCTGATAAACAGGTCACTACCTCCCATACCCGCATGTCCGTTTGATGAAAAATAAAGTGTTTTATTATCATAATGGATGAAAGGAGCCAATTCGTCTTCTTTCGTATTAATACTATCACCGGGGTTTTCAGGTGTAGTCCATTGTCCGTTTTTTTGTAAATGACTTAACCATATATCAAATTTACCTTTTCCACCAGGGCGGGTACTTACAAAATAGATAGTTTTACCATTCGCTGATAATGTTGGCTGGGTTTCTTTGTATTGGGTGTTAATTGCTGAGCCAATATTTTTTGGTTTTGTCCATTTTACTCCAATTTTATATGAAATATAAATGTCGCAACTTCCGTAGCCATCTTTTCTTAAGCAAGCCGTAAAGACCATTGTTTTGCCATCAGCCGAAATTGATTGGGCACCTTCACTTTTCTCTGTATTTATAGGCGTACCAATGTTTTGAGCCTTCTGCCATTGGTTTTCTTTTCTGTTTGAATAAAAAAGGTCTTCAGGAGTATTTTTTTTTCTATTGCTAACTGTAAATGTTAATGTTTTGCTGTCAGCAGTTAAACTTGGCCAGTATTCGCTTATGGGGCTATTTATATTTGAACCCAGATTTACGGGCTCAAATGGAACTGGGTTTTTCATTTCTTTTAATGCAAATTCGCAATGACCAATTCTTGTTTTTATATAATCTGAATATTTTTTTGATTTTTTTTCGAAGCTTAGAAATTTTA
>JAOZNO010000533.1 GCA_029933755.1 Bacteroidales bacterium
TTGTATTTTTCAAGTCTATTCCTTTTACTTCAAAGTAAATAAAATCAGTAAATACCGATACAAAAGAGTATTCACTTATATAAAATTGGGGTTCAAATGTAGTGATTGAGTATGCCGATGTAAGTATTGACCTTTCATCAAAACCCCTCATATCTTTAATTCCTCCAATTTTAAACATTTCATTTTCATAGAAACCAGTATCATTAAACATTCCTTTTGAAGTGTTTTTAAAACTTAATGTTAAATTATTTGTAATTTGCCAGTAATAAGCTCCCAAAAATCCGGCTTCAGTCACAGCAGAATTACCATTTTGTTCAGTCCAACGATTACCATAACCCGAAAACATATTAAAATTGAATCCTTTTTGGGGTAAAATTAAACGATTCGTTTTATCAATTCCAATACTGAATCCAAAAGTGTAATTATTTGTGTTATCATAATTTGTTCCTGTTGCTAATTCAGCATTAATTAAATAGGAACGCTTCTGACTAAAATAAGCATGAATTTTATTCCCAGGATTGATATCATAAGTTAAAGCCATAGAATAGTTTACATTCAAATAATCAAGCAAATCCTTATCTAGTTGAAAGTTTACTTTAATACCCACAGGTAAAAAAAACAGGTACGGAAAAGCAGTACTTATTGACAAAAACTGAGAGCTATCTTTATAACTCTCCCATTGCAAGCCAATATTTTCACCTATTCCGAATGAGTTATTTAAATCAAATTTCACATTCCCGGTAAATATCAGCTTATTATCTTCTTTTTCATCAGTGGCAAAACCAATAATCCCATTAAATAAATTCGATTTTCTTTTTTTCAGATAAATATGAATATCAGCCGTTTTTTCAAAAAACTCAAGTTCAGCAGGTTTTGCAGATTCAATATAAGCTAGTTTTGATATATTTTCATCTAAATAATCAAGCTTTTTCTGATTAAATAAATCTCCCGGTTTAAGTCCAATATATTTGTAAATTAATTTTTTAGATATATTTACTTTTCCCTTAATTAGAATCGTATCAATATAAACTTTTTGATTTTTATTGATAGATAATTTCCCATTAAAATAGTTATTTTCTATTGATAAACTATCAATCTCAAGCCACACAAAAGGGTAGCCAGTATTTTCAAAATATTGCAGTAATTGTTTCACATTCGTATTAATTTTTTCAAAATCTACGGCTTTATCATTAAAATCTTTTTTATTAATACCAGAGCTCCTTACTGACTCATTATAAGCATCTTCAAACAATAATTCTTTCCATTTATATAGCGACCCAACATTTAAATATGCCCAATAGACCAAACGATCTTTTAGCAAACTATCAATACTAGCAGCAAGATAACCCGACTGAATTAAGTCAGTTTTTATTGTAGTGATCTTTTCAAAAAGTTCAGTAGAATCTTTTACTTTAAAAGTGCGTTTTTTTAGTTGATAGTTCTCAGGATTATTAGTTTCAAGCGTAATAATTTGTAAGCGTATTTCCTCTGTCTTTTGCGAATAGGTATTTACAAAAGAAATAATAATTAGAAAAAATATTAATAATAAGGTTTTCAAATTTTTTAAGACTTTAGTAACTACACAATTACCTTATTTTCATGCAAAGTACACAAAGTTTATTATGTATATTCGCAATATTGCTAAAAAAGACGCAAAGTTCGCAAAGTTTATGAATGCTTTGCATTCATTTTTTAGCGAACTTGGCGTGAAACTGTCCTCTTAAACTGAATAGTTACAAATTTTGTAATTCTAATAACAGTGCATTAAAAAAACTAAGGTCATGGCGAAAGCTTTGCTTAAAGCCATCTCCTTGCTATTTGAAAGTGGTTTTTCACCATAATTTAACCACTTGCATAACAGTGGGAGATTACTTACGTGAGGGCTAAAGCCGTTGCCACGGGCGAAGCCCTACTAATAACAACTTCTTTAAAAGAAGCTGGAAATGAGCAAATTACAAAAATATGATCTAAAACCCGCCTAGCCGCTTGGAGCGGCTTGGCGGATAAGTTGTCATAACACTTAGAGGGCCTTTTCCCGGGTCTTGTGACTCGCAGCGACCTTCGTTTTTTAAACCACCTGCCAATTTTTTAGTCATCAGATGAATTGTTAATTGACTGATATACGCTTTTTACAAGCTATCATATTTACAAATATATTCATCAGATGACTTTTTGGAGTGCATTTATTATTCAAGCAATTCCTCTATCTTCGCTTTAAACTCATTGAATTTTTCCTCATCAAAACCTATTTCTGCAAAAACAATACGACCATCTTTGTCAATAATATACATTGTAGGATAACCATTTACTTTATACATAATATCAACCGCTGGTTTAATCATGATTATATCATAAGTGGTTTGTCTTTTTTTCAAGAATTTATCTAAATTGGCCAAACTATGCGCTTGATTATCTACCGAATTTAAACCAAAAACTTTTAAGCCCTGACCTTTGTATTTTGTATAAAGTTTAGATAAGGCAGGTATTGCTTTTACACAGGGCGGACAATGTGTGTACCAAAAATCAACAACTATTACATTTTCACCAATATAATCATCCAGTTTGAATGCCTCTTCTGTTGAATAAAAATTTCCTTCAAATAACGGTGCATCATCACCAATATGTAGCATACGTTCTAAGCGTGAAAGTTCAGAATTTGCCCCATCTCGTTCCACAGGATTATCTGTTAAAACTTGCTTTTGACGTTCTTTTAATTTATGAATATCTACTTTATCAAATTCATAATCAGAAAAATACAACTCATTAAAATAAATATCATCCTTTGTTTTAGATTCCAGCATTGCCCACATCGGAGCGTGATGTTTTTTGCTCAACACATAAGTATATTTTTTACTTTCTCCATTTTTACTTTCAGGAAATTCAATTACAATTTTACTACATTGCTCTCCCTGGTAGACCGTATCTAAAATAATTGTATTATTTAATGAATCGCTAATCTGTTTTTGCAAAATATCAGGGTTTAAAAAAACATCAATCCAATCAACAGGAGATATTAAACTCTCTGTAAAATTCGCATATAAAATACTTGTTTTTTTTGGTGGTATTGCTAAATAAAAATTCCCTGTATCATATATCATATTGTATGGTCGGTAGTTGTTATCAACCCAAACATATCCACCCCTGATTGTATCATTATTATCACGTACGATCCATACTTCAAAAGGGGTAATGGTTGTATCCTGCCCATTGGCATAATAATACTTTTCGGTTAATTTAAAATGTAATGATTGATGTTTTTTTATCTTTTCAACAATTCTCACAACTAAGTCATCATCAGTTTGATTACAAGCAGTAAATAAAAGAAATGATACCAGGAATAACGAAGCTAATCTATTCATATTTATTGGTTTTAATATTTGAGTGCGCTCCAAAAAGCCGTTTAGCGAATAATTACATAAAAATCCAAAAAGATAGTCAAAAAGTAAAACTAATTTATTCATTTTTTCAGGTTTTAATCATTGAGTCTGCTCCGAAAAGTGTACTTTTCTGCATTCAGCCGCTAAGCGGGTTTTTAATAAGCAGATATACAGACTAATACATTTCCACTTGGCTATGGTTTAAATGTTCTGTGATATTTATATAAATTCATTTTTGCATATAATGCCCCCTAAATCCTTCCGGTGTACCGGAACAGGCTCTAAAGGGGACTTTGCCGCAGGGCTTAATGAAAAAAGTCCGAGCAATGGTTAGACCT
>JAOZNO010000534.1 GCA_029933755.1 Bacteroidales bacterium
TAATATTTAATCTCGTTGTCTATACTCATTTCACAGAACATCTGAACCATAGCCATACTGAATAGTAACAACCAATTTAATATTGTAAATGTATTGTGCTAAGCTTCTCGAAGCAATTGTTTTCAAAACGAGCGTAAGGCTGTATTTGGTGTATTCTTGCAAACATACGAGTGTTTGTCCATAAAGTGTGCTTTTCCTGAAAACTTACCAAGTCTGAAAGACTTTGCAAGTTGAGTACTAACTTAGTAAGTTTTTCTAAAGTGTCGACTTTATGGACAAACTCTAATTAAATTCTCCTTTTCTATATCTTTCAATAATCATTCGTGTAGTTAAATATAATAGAATAATACCTACAATTGAAATTCCAATCCATAAATAATGTGGCGGTATACGCCAAATAAAGCTACTTGTTTCATCCTTATTCTCTGAAAAAACTTGTTTCATGCTTTTAATTTCTATATGTGGAATTTCTTCTGGAATACTCTCTTTAAAATACGTTAAATCATAAACCGGAAACTCGGCATTAAGATCACCAAACTTTAAAGTATAAGCATCGCCCAATTTTAAATATGTAATTATATAATTCCGTAATTGATAAGCATTTACATCAACAATCCTAATAGGGATATTATCTTTATTATCAACAACAAGTTTTAAGTTCTTTGTTTTGAAACGTGGTAAAATAATTGTATTATTTCTATCTGAACCCAGGAAAAATTCTTTATTTACATCATCAAAGTGCAAAATTCCACCTGTATTTTGTATTATATCTATTTTTTTATAAATATTTGCTCTTCTTAAATAATACCTTGATCCCTCTATTCTAAAACTTATTTTATCAATAAAATATGAATCAGCAAATCTTAAATTAATAATTGTTTTATCAAGTGTATCTTTATGCCTTATAAGTGGTTTAACAAGTTCAAAATACTCTTTATTAACCTCAGGGCTATTTATAGAATAGACTTTCAGAACGTCAACAGATTCATCTTTATAATCATTAAACGTAAACTTATAAAACTTAAATCCGGTAGTTGGAATATTAGTCAAAAATAATTCTGTAATAATTGAATCACTATAAGCCGATTGAACCGAAAAGTTCTTTTTTATTTCGTACCATAATTTTTGATCAAAAGAGCCTGTAATTTTCAATTTGTTTTTTAAGCCTTTATTCGGAATTTCAAGTATAAAATTATCGATGTTCTTTAATGAATCATTTTCAACAATTATATTCGTGATACGTTTAAACTTTTTATGTTTGTTTTTTAGTATTTTCAGTTCAACCTTCGCTGTAGAATCAGGATTTATTTGATCTAAACCATATATAAATGGAATTTCTTCATTTTTTTCATTTACAATTCTTATATCAGGAAAATTTTGCTGTAATTTTGAACTTATCTCTGGTGTGAGGTAAATCTTATAAAATCCTCCTTTATTGTTTTTCTTTATTTTTGCCTCAAACATATAATGCTGAGCAGCAACAAAAAATGAATTAAAAAGAATAAATATGATTGTTATAAATCTAATCATCTTTGTTAAATTTAGAAATATTGAACTGATAAACAAATGCAATAAAAAGTAAAATACTACCCATCCCGATTAAGGAAATAGTACGGTTGGCAACATCCATATATTGAATATCTACAATAAAAAGTTTTAGTAATGCAACAAATATAATAAATAAGGAAACCTGCCTTAATTGCTGATTGTTAAATGCTGTTCCTATAAGAGTTAGAACCGCTGCAAAACCCGACCATAGCATAGTGTAAGGCATTCTGTGTACTTTTTCAAGAATATCAGCAGTTGCGATATTGTTTTCATCAATAGAGAGTATCCACAGATGATCTAATTCGAGGCTTAAAATTGTTAAAACCGTAATTATAAAAGGCCAAATAGTAATCTGTGACAAAAACTTATAAGAATGCAACAATTTTTTGTAATTCAAATATGTAGAAAAAGTCATTGCCATTATTATGAAAGAAATAAACAGGTGATACCAAAATTGTGCTAGTGTTATTCCACCTCCGGATAAATATTCATCGCGACTTTGAATAATGATTAATGTATAATGGAAAAAGAAAAAAATAATTGATAAACTAATAAAAATACCGCCTATAAGCTTTGCAGGCTTACTTTTAATAAATATAATTGGAATACTCAATAGTAGAATGAATGAGAAATTATAAATGCCAAGAAGAATTTTACGGGCAAGCTCTGATTCTATAAAAATAGTGATATTGTAGTCTATTTCTATATAAAGATTCATATAAAAGATACTGATTGCAAAAACACCAACCAATGCCTGGTATAAACTAATTTTTACAGGTTTTAAATAATATATTTTTTCTTCTTTACTGACCAGATAAATACACGTTAACAAGCCTAAGCTACTCATTAAGCCAGAAATGAAATCAATATTAATAAACATACTTCTAAGCTCGGCCTGAGGCGATATGATACTAAAAGTCTGATACATTTCAAATATTGTATTGCCTGTAACTACAAAAATCCAAACTGCTGAAAAAATTCGATACATTTTCATTTCAACCCTTTGTGATACCCATAATAGAAGAACCATTTGTAGTGACCAAATTATGGTAATTGTTTTGCCTACAAATTGAACGGGTACAATTAAGGATAAGAAAACGGTAGCTAAACCAATTAATAGAAATATTAAGCCCTTATCTGTACGTTTAATTTTTAAAAGTATAAATAGGTATAATAAATTTATAGCTGCAACCATAGCCGTAAACAAGCCTTTATAATCAGGATTTAAAACATCTAACAAAACACTGCCCGCTGCGTAATAAAGAGTGTTAAGCACAATAATTGATGAGAACTCAAAAGGAATGAAGGCCTTTGAATTTCTTATTTTACTCACGGTGTTTATCGGGAATAAAATAATGTAGAAAATCGTCAAATAAAAGAAAGCTATACCATAACTACTGTAATCAGAATACTTTTCTGCATTATAAATCCATATAAGAAAATAAAGACCTGTAAAAACAAAAGAAAGAAGATTTAAAAAAATATTCCTTTTAAAAAATACAACTGTTAGCACACCTATGTCTAAAACCAAAATATAAATAAACAAATATTCTATTTGCATTTGGTTATAATTAATAATAAATGGCGCAGTGTAAGCGGCTAATACAGAAAGCATCGCAAGTGAAACCCGATCATAAAAAAAGGAGAGCAGAACAGAAAATACAGTAATAAAAATGGTAATCATAAATGCACTGCCTATTCCAAACAAATGATGATTATAATATGCAGATGCAAAAATATAATACAAAATTCCGAGTGCTGTACCGGTAATAATTGAACTGAATGCTTTTTGCTTTTCTCTAAATTGATGAGCTAATAGTATTAAGGCCGAACTCGTAATTAATGCCAGAATAATCCGTCCTGTTATATTAATCCAGACATCTAAAATGGAATATCTCACAAAAAAACCAATGCCTACAAGTAAAATTAAACTTCCCAGAACGGTAATTATATTCGCTGCAATAAAATACTCCTGAATATAACGCTCAAATCTGACACTTTTTACAATTAAACTTAGTTTGATATAAAGCTTATATATAGCTGAATTTTTATATCTCCTTGATTTTGTTTGACTTCTCTTAAGTTCTGGCTTGGGGGCAATTTTATCTAACTCATTAATAACAGAGCTAAGTTTTCGGTTAATT
>JAOZNO010000022.1 GCA_029933755.1 Bacteroidales bacterium
AGTATGATGTTGAAGAAAATACATTTGAACAAAATTTATTTGACTTTATAGGTATGTTAAACCATTATGATTTACTTGAAAAGTTTGGAAACTAATATCAAAGATTTGAAAAGTGGTAGTTTTCGTGCTGACTATTAGAGTTTGTCTATAATGTCTTATTTTTAAGCTTTTTTAATATGTGGAACCTATTCAAAGATTTGCAGGAGTTGGCAGTAGACAGGTCACAGTATACAGTAACTATACAAAGTCTGCTTACTGATACTTCGACTACGCTCAGTAAGCTAACTGAATGCTGTTATCATTTGAAAATAGTAAAAAACATAAAAAAACACAAAACCTTGACTTTATAGATAAGCTCTAATTAGCATTGTAAATTTCAAAAGTTTATTGATTTTTTTAGCACAAAGTGATAATTATAATATTTGCAAATGGAGAAGAGAAAGCTAAATATAGCTGTTACCGGACTGAATAATACGGATAATCCTGGTCCGGGTGTGCCTGTAATTAGGGCGTTAAGAGAGTCTGAAGAGTTGGATGTAAGAATTATAGGTCTGGCTTATGAAAATTTAGAGCCTGGTATTTATATGGATAATACTGTGGATAAAACTTATCAAATACCTTATCCTTCAAGTGGTTCAGAAGCATTTCTTGAACGAATTATGTATATTCATGCTAAAGAGAAGCTGGATGTAATTATTCCAAATTTTGATGCTGAGCTTTTAACTTTTATGAAAGCTGAGGAAACATTTAGGGAAATGGGAATTAGTACTTTTCTTCCAACGATTGAGCAATTTGAAGAACGTACTAAATCAAATCTGCCAGAATATGGAGAAAAATATAATCTGAAAGTGCCTTATAGTAAGGCGATAACAAGCTATGCGGATATAAATAATTTAAGAAATCATTTTGATTACCCTTTACTTGTTAAAGGCAAGTTTTATGATGCTTATCTGGCATATAATCCCGAGCAAGTGATAAATCATTTTAATAAAATAACTGCAAAATGGGGTGTTCCTGTTATCATTCAGGAATTTATCAGGGGAACAGAAGTAAATGTAGTTGCGTTAGGAGATGGTAAAGGGAATACTATAGCTGCAGTTCCTATGCGAAAACAATATATTACTGACAAAGGAAAAGCTTGGGGGGGGATAACTATTGGCGATGAAAATTTACTAAAGCTCACCAAAAGATTAATAAAGGAAACAAAATGGCGCGGAGGAATGGAGCTTGAAATAATTAAAAATGTAAATAACGAATATTATTTGATTGAAATTAATCCACGAATTCCGGCTTGGGTGTATTTGGCTGTTGGTGCAGGGCAAAATATTCCTGAAGCATTAGTTAAATTGGCAATTGGTGATATTGTTCCGACTTATAAATCATATGATATAGGAAAAATGTTTATACGTTATTCTTATGATATGATTGGTGATATATCTCAATTCGAAAAACTTTCAATGACAGGGGAATTGTAAAGACAATACATGTATTGTCTCTACATCCCCTCGTTTCAACAATAAAAACAGATAAAATGGAAAAATTAAAATACGAAAGACCGGTAATAAATAAAATAAAAGCAGGTGTTCCTGATAAATTTGGAATGAGTACTAAAATTAAAACAATCTCTAAAATTGAAGGTATTCCTGTTAAAGATATTATTAAAGAATATGGCTCACCAGTTTTTGTACTCTCTGAAAATAAAATTAGGGAAACATATAACGAAGCATATAGAGCATTTTCAACAAGATATCCAAAAGTGCAATTTTCATGGTCGTATAAAACAAACTATTTAGATGCTGTTTGTAAAATATATCATAGTGAAGGCTCCTGGGCAGAAGTTGTTTCGGGTTTTGAGTACGATAAAGCTATTGATAATGGTGTTGATGGTAGTAAAATTCTTTTTAATGGCCCGGATAAAAGTGACAAAGATTTAATAAAAGCAATTGAAAAAAAGTCATTTATCCATATTGATCATTTTGATGAACTTTATTCAATTATTAGAATAGCTGATAATTTGAAACAAAAAGCAAAAGTTGCTATTCGTGTAAATATGGATACAGGAATATATCCA
The DNA here is from genome assembly GCA_029933755.1 of Bacteroidales bacterium. Lineage (GTDB taxonomy): Bacteria > Bacteroidota > Bacteroidia > Bacteroidales > NBLH01 > NBLH01. Next base: position 2,072 of record JAOZNO010000022.1, read on the forward strand.
CAATGGGATCGCTTTGGGTTTAACTATGAAAATGGAGAAGCCTGGAACGCTTTAAATCGGATTATGCTTTCAAATAATCTGGAACTAGTAGGCCTACATACACATATCGGAACTTATATTTTGTCAGCAAATGCTTATGGAATTGCAGCAACAAAATTAGCAGAATTAGCTGTGCGGGTTCACCGGAAATTTAATCATCATATTAAGTATATTGATATGGGGGGTGGTTTTGCCTCAAATAATACATTAAAAGGTGCATATTTACCAGGAAAAGATACTTGTCCTTCATTTGATGATTATGCAGAAAGTATTACATCTGCCCTAATTAATTCTGAAATTGAACCAGATCATTTACCCACTTTATTTCTGGAAACAGGAAGAGCAATGATTGATGAAGCAGGCTATATATTAGGTACTGTACTTGCGAACAAAAGACTAACAAGTGCCAGAAGATCAACAATTGTGGATATTGGAATAAATTTACTATTTACCAGTTTTTGGTACGACCATGAGATTTATCCGGCACAGGAAAGCTCTCAACAAACTGAAGATACTACTATTTATGGGCCTTTATGTATGAATATTGATATGCTTCGCGAAGCAATTCAATTCCCACTTTTACAAAAAGGCGATCATATTGTTATACCCAGGATAGGAGCGTATAATATGACTCAATGGATGCAATTTATTACCTTAAGGCCTAATATTCTGTTAATTGATACTAATAAGAATATACAAATAATAAGGAAAAAAGAAAGTAACGATTTATTTAAGAGCCTGGAAATAGTTCCTGAACATCTCAAATAAAAATTTAGTCATTGGTCATTAAGTTGTCATTAGTTCATTGGTTAACAATTAATGACAGTGAAACGAAATGACTAATGACCAATCTACCAATGACTAGTTTCATGAATAAAAACAAACTCAATATTATTCTTACCGGAAGTATTAATAGTTATTCTCAGGTGTTTTTCTCTGATAATAAGCTGTTTGGTGGTATTTTGCTCGTCGTAAGTTTTTTTGATATCTGGGCAGGATTATCAGGATTAGTTGCCGTTTTAGCTACAATTATCACAGCCTTAATGTTGGGTTTTAGTGAATTTAATATAAACAAAGGCACTTATGGGTTTAATAGTTTATTAGTTGGACTTGGTACCGGACTATCATTCAGCCCGGGTATTGAATCATTAATTATTGTCCTTTTTGCTTCAATAATTACTTTAATAATAAGTATAACACTTGAGGGTTTTTTTGCAAAATACTATTTGCCTTTTCTAAGTATACCTTTCCTTTTTGGCATGTGGATGGTTGTAATGGCAAGCCGTGATTTAACTGCATTAGGAATTAGTGAAAGAGGAATATATACTGCCAATGAACTTTATCAATTTGGGGGAAAGGCATTAATTGATATTTATCAATGGGTTGACTATACAGAATGGCCCCTAATTATAAGTACATATTTTTTATCACTAGGTGCTATATTTTTTCAATATAATATACTGGCAGGAATATTAATTGCTTTGGGGATATTATTCTATTCAAGAATATCTTTTTTGCTATCTGTAATTGGATTTGTTACCGCATTTCTTTTTTATGACTTTATTGGTGCAGATATTACTCAATATGGGTATAGTTATATTGGATTTAATTTTATTTTAACAGCTATTGCTTTAGGTGGCCATTTTTTGGTACCCAACAAATATTCATTTCTTTGGGTAATATTGTTATTACCTATTGTTGTACTCTTTACCTTAAGCTTAAGCAAGTTATTATTACCATACCAACTTTCTGTTTTTTCACTACCTTTTAATATTGTTGTACTACTTTTCCTGTATTTTCTTAAATTAAGAGTTAAAAGACCAAATAAACTTAAAGAGGTTGTTACACAACTGAACAATCCTGAAAAAAATCTTTATTTTCAGGAGCAGGCTGAAAAAAGATTTAGGTGGCTTGAATACTTTCCTATTTCATTACCTTTTCTTGGTAAATGGATTGTTTCACAAGCTGAAAATGGAGAATTTACACATCAGGGTGAATGGAAATATGCATGGGACTTTGTAATTGCAGATAAAGAAGGTAAACAGTTTACCAAAACCGGTGATTACCCTGAAGATTATTTCTGTTACAATAAAATAGTTATCGCGCCTTCAGATGGTACTGTGGTTGATATTATTGATGGAATTGAAGATAATATAATAGGTGATGTAAACCTGGTTCATAATTGGGGTAATTCTATTGTAATTAAGCATGCTGAATATCTATACACTCAATTAAGTCATCTAAAAAAAGGAAGTTTTAAAATAAAAAAGGGAGACCTGATTAAAAAAGGAGATGCTTTAGCTCATTGTGGAAATTCAGGACGTTCGCCTTACCCTCATTTACATTTTCAAATACAAGCAACACCATTTATTGGCTCAAAAACAATTGATTATCCAATTAATCATTTTATTAAATATGATAAAAATAAACATAAATTTAATTCATATAGTAAGCCATTATTAAATGAAGAGGTTTCAAATATTGAAACGAGTGATTTATTAAAAAATGCACTGAATTTAATTCCCGGACAAAAACTAAAATACCAACTTTTACAAGAGGATAAAGATATAATGACGGAAGAGTGGGAAGTGAAAACGGATTATTATAATAATACCTACATATTCTGTCAACAAACAAATTCATTTGCGTATTTATATAATGAAGGTAATGTACACTATTTTAAAAGCTTTACAGGAAATAAAAACTCAGCATTATATTATTACTATATAGCACTTTACTATATTCCGTTAGGTTTTTATAAATCAATGGAATTAGTTGATAAATTTCCACCTAATGCTGCAATTGGAAAAATTAAAATGATTTTTCAGGATTTTATTGCACCATTTTACCAGGCTTTTAAAGTAAACTATACATTAAAGTTTACAGAAATAGATAACGAGCTGGCACCGGAAAAAATTGAATTAAAAAGCCAAATGGATCAGTATTTCTTTAATAAAAAAGTGAAATCAGCTGATTTTAATATCAGGATAGATAAAGATGGTGTTTCTGAAATCAATACAAATAACATAAGTATTAAAATATTAAATAATGTATCAAATTAAAAAGATAGTAATTCTCAACATATTTCTAATTCTTACAATTGGTGTAATATCTCAGGAATCAGAGAGTTACAAAGAAGTTGATAGTGAGACGTACAGCCTATATCTTCAGAGTAATTGGAAAGAACTTATAAAACTTGGAAAAACATCTTTAAAACAAGATATTACATTTTACTATTTACAAGTAAGAATGGGAATTGCATATTACGAACTTAAAAAGTACCGAAAAGCGATACCGTATTTTGAGAAATCAAGAAAATTAAATAGAAAAAATGAGTTAGTAAATGAATATTTGTATTATTCATACTTATTCTCCGGAAGAAGTAATGATGCACGAAAATTAACAAAGGAATTATCTTCAGAATTAAAAACCAAAATAGGAATTAAAATAAACCCTATATTTAGTTCTATTAGTTTTGATTTAAGAGCTGAAGAATTTGAAGAATACAAAGCCGAACCTGCAACTGGAGACTTGCTTCAACAAGATGTAAGAACAGATTATTCATATTTTTCATTTGGTGCCGAACATTTAATTAAGAATAATAGAAAAATATCATGGAGTTATAGTAGAATTAATATTGGTGCAACAATATTTGATATTGGCGATTTAAATGAACAGGTAGATAACGATCGGGAAATTGATCAAAATCAGTTCTATTATAGTTATCAAAATCAGTTAAAATATGGATTAAGCATGACTTTAGCAGCAAATCTCATAAATATAGGCTCTACCGGAAGCGAATTAATTCCTGTTTGGGGTCGAGGTGGCGGTGGTATGATTAGTACTACTACCCGTTATGCTACAAATGAACTTATTGGATATTTTGCTTTACGAAAGGATTTTTCAAATTTTAAGATAGGATTAAACTCATCTATCTCAAATTTAGATAAAAATTTTCAAATACAGCCAGGAATTGATTTCATTTACTACCCATTTGCTAATACAAACATTTACTTATCAACTAAGGCTAATTATTTGATGGAGAATGCAAATAATCAATGGCGTAATGAACCAATTATTAAACAAGCTGTTGGGTTTAGACTCTTTAGTTTTTACTTTGAACCTTCAATTACCTATGGTAGTATTATTAATTTTATTGAAAATGATGCATTTATAGTTAATAATGATAATGATATTATTAGTGATAGGTATGAATTTTTAGTTTATGGGAGTTTCTTCAAAAGCAGACTAAATCTGTTTGCTAAATACCAGAACTACAATAAAACAAACACATATTTACTAAATAGCATAGAACATCAGAATATATATAATAATCAAACAATAACAGGAGGTATAAAATGGAATTTTTAAGAAAAAATGGATTAATTGCAATCGTTATAATTATTATTAGTTCAGCTAATTTAAATGCTCAAAATGCAGTAATTAATGCTTTTAAGAAAAGCTATGATTTGGAAAAAACAGGAGATTATAAAAAAGCTGTCACAGAATTAAAGAACGTTTACGATGCTAAATCCTATGAAATAAATTTACGATTAGGCTGGTTAAATTACCAGGCAGGTGTTTTTACTGAATCGATTGCTCATTACCAGAAAGCAATAAATCTGATGCCCTATTCTGAAGAGGCAAAATTTGGATTAATTTATCCAAAAGCTGCTATGGGTAAATGGGATGAAGTAATTAGTCTTTATAAAAAAATACTTAGTAATAATACAAACAATACCACGGCTAATTATCGTCTTGGTTTAATTTATTATGGTACAAAAGATTACACAAAATCCTATAACTATTTTAAGAAAGTTGTTGATTTATACCCTTTTGGATATGATGGATTGTTAATGTTGGCATGGACTAACTTCCAGCAAGGTAAAATGCGCGAAGCAAAAGTATTATTTAACAAAGTGCTTATGTATGCACCTGGTGATAAATCGGCAATAGAAGGCTTAGGACTAATAAAATAGATATTAATTTCTGGTTTTGAATAGAAGATTTTAGGATGCTGTAGTGGTAAGGTCAGGAGAATTAGTTTGACTGTTACTGTTCAGTATGCTTATAAGCATCACAAACAATTCTATGTCACAGATTCACAGATTAAAAAAATCAATTTTATTGATTTTCACAAAAAAACAAGCAAAGCTTGTTTTAGAATCTGTGAATCGGTGGCATTTTTTTGACAACTAGGTGGCTGAGTAGTTACGTTTGACTTATAAAAAATATGAAGTAAAAAACCACGCTCAAAGAGTGTGGTTTTTTTTATGTAGTAATAAATTACACAACCTTATCCTGTCCAATATTAGGGATAGATATTGTAAAACTAGTTCCTTTATCGACTTCAGATTCTACTAGTATATTTCCATTCAAAATGTCAACTAAATTTCTTACAATGGACAGTCCTAATCCTGTACCCCGGTATAATTTTTCTGAGTTCTCTATTTTAACAAAACTCTCAAAAATAGTACTGATTTCTTCACGTTCAATACCAATTCCTGTATCGACCAATTTAAAAATAACTTCACCATTACCCTTTGTATAAGACAGTTTTATATTACCTTTTTCAGTATATTTTATTGCATTTTCAATTAATTGATAGAGAATGATAAGTATTTTATCTTTATCTGAGTTTATTTTTTCTTGTGGGTTTTTAATATTCTCAAAATGAATAGAGATGTGATTTTTCTTTTTCTTTTCTCTTAATTGAAGAGAATTAATGTAAAGTTCATCAAATAGATCTTTAACCAAGAAATAATTAGTAGAAATTTTTATTTGTTGAGCCTGAATTTGAGACATTTCAATGATATTATCAATTAGCTTTAATAATTCATTTATATGTTTGTCAATAATCTCAATATATTTATAATTTGGGTCGTTATCATTATAAGAAAGAAGCTGTGCAAAACCTACTATTGCATTCATTGGTGTGCGTACTTCATGTGAAATATTTTTTAAAAATAAAGCTTTTAGCCTGTTGCTCTCCTCAGCTTTTTTCAAGGCTATCTCAAGATCCTTGGTCTTTTTATCAATAAGCTCTTGTAAATTTTCTTTGTGTGTGTTTAGCTCCTCATTTTGTTGAGTAATTTCTTCATTTTGTTGCTTTATTTCTTCATTTTGATATACTATTTGTTTATTTTTTTTAAGAATTTCGTTTGTATAAGTCTTTATTTTTACCTGATTTTTAATCAATAAAATAATAATCAGAATAAGAAGAAATAATGCAATACTTACAGATATGTAAATGATTTTATGCCAACTGAGTTTTTCTTTGTTTATTTTATTTTCGTTTTCTATATGCTGTAAATTTTGTAGCGATTCATAAAGTATGGAGTTATCCTTATTCTCTTCTGATAGAATACTGTCATTTAATGAAGCATATTTTTGTAAATAAATATTGGCTTGCTCAAATTTCCTTTGTTCCTGATAAATATCTGACATTAACTTAAAGGCTGTAATAAGTCTTTTAGGTGAATAAGAGGCAGTTTCTATTTGAATTGTTCTATTTAAATACATTTCAGCTGATTTGTAATTTCCTTTTTTTTGATAGGACTTTGCTAAATATAAATAAGTACCCGAATCAAGAAACTTGTGATCAATAAACCGTTGATATTTTAAGGATTTTTCCAAATAGTAAATTGCAGAATCATATTCATTTGATAAATAAGCAAGTTCAGCAAAGTTTACATAATTTATTGCCAGGTTCAGTGTGTCTTTTATTTCTCTACCTATTTGAATGGATCGTTCAAAGTATTGTTTGGCTTTTATATAATTGCTCTTTTCACGGAAAAGATTACCTAAGCTTATGTAAATATCTGCAATACTTTTTTTTTCTTTGGTTTTATAGGCAAGCTTTAATCCAATAGAATAAAAATGTTGCGATTTTTCATATAGTTTTAATTTTCTGTAAGAAATACCAATTTTCCGGTAAAGCTTAATTAATTGTGTTGTGTCAGAAACATTAGTATATAAATTAGTACAACTGGAGTAATAGTATATGGCTTTATTAAAATTGCCGCTAAGGTAAAAAGAGGTGGCAATACGCAAATTGAGCTCAAACTGAAGTGAGTCACTTATGATTTCATTAAAATTATTTATAATTTCTATATAAGAAGTAATGGCAGAATTATAATTGCCACCTTCGTAAAACTTGTTGGCAACTGTTATATTTAGTTTGAGTTTTTCCGTTTCTATATCTTGTGCATATAAAAAAGAAGAACTAATAACTACAAGTAGATATAATAAAGCAAGTTTTTTCATCGCATTGAATCTACCCAAAAATAGTAAAAATTTATTAAATATTTGTTGTAAGAATGTTTACCTGTGACAAAGTATAAAAAAAAGTGCAAGTTTTATAATAAAATTGTGTCTATATTAAAAACACATATATAAAGATGTGAATATGTTAATAGTAAAATTAAATATAATGAGAGTTTTATCGATAATATTAGTTTCAATAGTTTTTTTATCATCGTGTAGTCAGTCAAATGATTCTGTAAGCGAATCAGTTGTGGATAATAAACTTTATTTAACAGCAGGATTAAATTATGAACAAGCTGAAGCAGAAAAATTATATACTGGAAAATGTATGATTTGTCATGGAGTTGGTACTTCTGAAGAAACGGCCATTGCACCCCCTATGGCTTCTATCAAAAGAAGATATTTGAGAGAGTTTCGCTCAAAAGAAGATTTTGTGAAAGGAATGGTTTCATTTAGTGAAAATCCAACTGATGACAAAGCCATGATGTTTAATGCAATGGCTACCTTTAATGTAATGCCCAAACTTGGATATAAAAAAGAAGAATTGGTGAAAATAGCAGCATTTATTTTCGATACAGAAATTATAATGCCTGATTGGCATGAAAATCATGGAGGAAGGGGTGAGGGAAGAAGTTCCGGAAGAAATAGAAGTCAGCTAAGTAATAAACCTGAGAAAAAGCTTGAAAATACAGCAGAAACTTTGTTAAATAGTAAATGTGTTATTTGTCATCAGAATTCTGAAGGGCAAACGAGTGCAATTGCACCACCCTTAACAGAACTTATTAGTACCTACAAAGAAAAATATAAGACACAAGGAGCATTTTCAGCGGCTGTATTAAAATTTGTAAATAATCCGCAAAAAGAAAATTCTTTGATGCCTGAATCGATAGAGCAATACAATCTAATGCCAAAATTAAACTATGCAACTAAAGACGTAGAACTTATTGCAAAATACTTGTTTGGAACAGATAGTAAAAAAATAGAAATACAGCTTGTAGAAAATAAGAAAAATATCATTTCTGAAAAGCTAAGTCCGGAAGGTGTTTATAATGCCAGATGCAAAATTTGCCATAATATTGATGTTCCCCGAAATGAATTATTGGCAGCACCAATGGTCAATATCAAAAGAAAGTATTTACGGGTATACAGAAGTAAAGAAGATTTTATTGAGGGAATAGTAGACTTTACCCGATCACCTGAGCAAGGAAAAGCAATGATGTTTGGTGCCTTAAAAGAGTTTGAACTTATGCCTAAGCTAAATTACAGCGATGAAGAACTAAAAATAGCTGCGGAATATATTTTTTATACTAAATTTGAAAAACCAAGGTGGTGTGATTAAGTAAGTTCTTATGAAAGAATTTGAATTGATAGTGATTAACCCGCATTATTCATGAATTTTCTTTACATGAACCTTTAGCTCGGCGATAGCCAATCTAAATGCGTGAAATCCCGATTTATCTGCCCCGAACTTGATTCGGGGAACTCAGTTTTGGGTTAGCAAAACATAGTGAACCTTAATCGCTATCTTCGATAGTAATAATTCATGCTAAAACAAGTGATACTTAGATTTGGTTTAGTTAAATTTTAATAACAAATTTCATAACGTGTTGATAATGTGTTTTTAATCTGGTAGATTGCTGGTGAACGGTGAATTGTGTGGGCTAATTCAGAACACGCTTGTTTCTTTTTTATGAAAAATGCTTTTTATAATTGTGGGTTTATTTTTTCATATACCTTATTGCCTTTTTCTATTTCTTTTCCAAACAGCTCAATATATTTTACTTCTGGCCAAAATTCAGAGTTATCTGCATAAATGAACAAATGATTCAATTCCGATAATTTATTATTTATCAGCGTATATATAATAGCTTTAAATGGTGCTATTTGCTTTAAAATAAAACTTCTTTTTTCATCAGCAACAAGCTTAACTTTGTATTGATTTTTAGATAATTCTACTTTTTTGCATTTTACACCATAAGCATATATTTTTTCAATTTTTCCTAATTCAGATTTTTGTCCATTTTTTTCATACTCAACCCAGTATACCTTTATTGGATTGTCTTCAATCAAAAAACCATCCTTATCAAAATTTGCATCGTAAATAATTGTGTTTTTATTCAGGTTACGTTGGATATAAAACAATAACTTATTGGACTTAGTTGGAATTGGATATTCGCTTTCAGAATTACTATTAAATGATAATAAACCTAAAGAAGCAATTAATAATGCAATTATTATTCTCATCAATAATGTTAAATTATGTTCTTATTTTTAGCAGGTATTCCTTAATGTGGTAAGCTTTCTAAAATTTGCAAATATAAATTACAGACCTCAGTAATTTTGATGGGCTTAATATTAAATTGCAAGTAGTTAATGGGGAATTTAAATATGGCTAAATTGTTAAATTATTAAAGAATAGTAATATAGTCATATAACAATTTAACCATTTGTTCTAAATTCAACCATTTGTTGCAATTCTTCTTTAAACTCTTTTTTTAAGAGTTCAGAATTATATTGAGTTTATTTATATCTTTTTCCACACAAGTGTTTTCCAGAAAAAATATTTAGAACCCACTACTACAATTTCATTTTTCCTGATTTCGGTAACTTCTAGATTTAAAACCATACCTTTTTCAGGGCCGTACATATTACCATTTACCCATTGATTTTCTTTTTGGTCATATTCTAAATCTTTGATAAGAACCATTCCTATTAAAGGACGGTTTCGTTTCGATTTATCCGGGTTTTTAATATCTGTTGTTCGACCATTTTCATATCCATTTAAGGCTATTATTTTCCCAAAATATTTCCCATTACGCTTAAATATTTCAACATCAAGTTTATTGGGTAAATGATATTTGCCAATTACATCATCAGCTTGTTGCGCAAATGTAAAAGTTGTGGAAAATAGAATTAAAAATAGAGTTAATTTTATATTATACATAATATTGTTATTTTAATTTAATGAGTTGCAATTTAAAATGTTGCGGATTAAATAATAAAGTATGAATTTTGAAAGCTATATAAAAAACAAGCAGGTGCATAACAACTATGTTAATTTGCTGATTATTAGCTTGTAATTAACATTTGACGGCACTCCGATAAGTGTCGGTGTGAGTATTTCTGCAAAAATCAAACAATAATATCATCTCGTAATCAGATAATTAGCAGATTCACGCCGACACTAAAACACATAAATTTGAGTATTTTAGACTTTTCGGAGCAGACTCACATTTTATTTGTTTAATAAGTTGCTTTGCACCTTTTCTAACTAGACTTTATTATCAAATACTAAAAACTATATTTTATCTTTGTATATATCATAGAGTTATCTCCATATTGTCCAAACCTTCCTGCTTCATCACCAACAAAAATATTTGAACCCAGCAAGAATGAGAACCCGTCAGCAAAATCATAAGTAATTCTCGGACGAATCAGCGCATCTTCATATGTTAAACCAATGTATGAAAATAATTCAAGATGAAGCGTTTCTCCTAACATATCATAACGTGCTAATACAGTCATTGTATTTTCAGCTTCAGGGTTGTCAATATATTCATCGTAATCCATAATATACTGCTGAATAAACTGACTACTAAACATCACTCCACCAATGCTAAAATCTACACCAATTAAATAATGTAAATAATCTTTTTGAACAGTAGCATCTGCTGCAAATGGATCAGCAGTTTGAAAATATTTCCCCTTATAATACGCAGCTTCACCACGAAGAATAACTCCTTTAATATCAGTACTGAAGGAACCACCAGCCAAATATAATCTATGATGTTCAGGAGTCACGTTTAAACCAACAAGAACTGGTGAACCTGAACTCATGTCAAATTCTTTTTCAATATGCATGGTGGGGTTTGCATCCCAAATGTAGCCTCCCATAATCTCAAAATCAATAGCAGAATTAATTGCTGTGAATTTTCCCAATATTTCACTATTTTCCATACTGGCATTTACTTTTGATTTTGACCAATCAAAAGTGGCCGGGGCTGGAAAATCAGGTGCTACATACCATATTGATCCTGATGCTGGTCGTATTGTTGGTGCAAAAATAGGTTTCCATATTAATTCTAATGTGTTATTACCCAAATAATAATCAAATTTAACAGCAGTAACACCAACACGAATTTCATCAAAATCAGGCAATAAAAATTCAGTTAAATTTAATGGCGAAACCACATCGGTAATAAACACCCCATCTGCTTTTCCCCAAACAACCTGTTGCTTACCAATTCGAATATCGAAATTGTCAAAATACAGATCCATATAGGCTTCCCGTAAACGTAAATCAAAACTGTCTGTACCATAAAGAAAAATCATTGGATTTACTTTAAAGGCTATTTTTTCACCACTCTTTTCAAAATTTACATTAAACGTATTTTGAATTATTGCAAAATCACCACTATCATATAAAACACCTAAATAGTTTC